>NZ_JAAHHM010000210.1:0-7846 GCF_010692445.1 Moorena sp. SIO3E8
CCAACGATGGGGAAATAGAAACTTTTGTTGATCCTCAGGTTAACTGCTTGGGCTTCTGGGAGGTAGACCCACACACCTAACTATTTGTCAAGTACATTTTATACAAAATTAAGATGCGATTACCCTGGTACTTATAGCTAAATCCTGACCTTAAGATTGCTATAGTTGTACATCAATTAAAGTTGCCAAAATATCCCCACTTTCGGCAAATACTAAGGTACTATTTCCAGAAACAGTAAAACTGAGTTCATTATTTTGGAAGACATCTTGACCTGATTGGAAGCCATGAATAGTAACTGCTCCCTCACCCTCTAACAGCAAAAACTCGTCAATACCACTGCCAAGGAAAACAGTATCATTCCCAATGCCAGCACTAATAAAATTATTGCCAACTCCGGCAAAAATTAAATCATCACCCAAGCCAGTCGTAATTTGGTCATTACCAGTGCCAGCGTAGATTTTATTGTTACCGGATTGAGCATCGATCAGGTTATCTCCAGCTCCTGCGAAGATAACATTATCACCAAATTTAGTGGTAATTCTGTCATCGCCAGCGCCCATGTAGATGATATTGTCACCAAAAAGAGTAGTGATAAAGTCATCCCCATCACCAGCAAAGATTTCATTATCCCCCCTTTCCGTAGAAATTGTGTCATCCCCAGCACCAACAAAAATCTGATTGTTGTCACTTTTAACCAGGCTGATCTGGTTATCCCCCTCCCCTGCAAAGATTAAATTCTCATTACTTTCAAAGACTGTAATCACATCATCGCCAACGCCTGTGTAGACAGTATTATTGCTGCCCATACCTACGCTAACCCGATCACCCTGATTGCCTTCATTGGCGAAGATGGTATTATTCCCCCCTTGGAAAACGGTAAGATCATCCTTGCCAGTGCTAGGGAAAATAGTAGTTTTTCCACCGCTAGCTGAAATCATGTCGTCGCCCGGTGTGCCCAAAATTGTTCTCATTATCAAAATCACGCGAAACAGTTTCGAGAATGTTAAAAGTCATCGCCCAAGCTGGCGTTGTAGAAGCGCAAAGCCTTTAGCCGCTAATAATTACCATTACTAATTCCCATGACAATAATGACAGCGCCAGCATTAGACATTGATCACTTTTTTAGTCCAGTAGTAGTAAACAGCAAACTTTTTCTGCTACTGAAAAAAATTTTAGGTGAAAACCCATAGAGCTTGATTAAATTCTAATTAACTAGGTGAAGATTAATGTAAAGATTAAATAAAGATCAACGTCAGACAATACTATCAATTAAGGTAAGGCGATTCCCTTCTACCTTTAACTTTTAACCTTTTACCAAAAAGGTGGTATCAGTCCATTTGAAGCAATTAAGCATTAATTTATTCATGCAACCCCCAATCAACCAGATCACACTTTCCCAAACTGCCAAAGACCAACTCATTAAACTCAAACGTCAAACCAAAATCCCTCAGTGGAATGTTCTTTGCCGCTGGGCAATCTGCCGTTCCCTCGCCGAACCGACAATGCCCTCGCCGGTTCCCATACCTGCCGATAGTAACCTCGAACTCACTTGGAGCGTGATGGCAGGAGATATGGCTGATCTGCTCCTAATTGCTCTCAAACAACGCTGCCATAACGATGGCTTAACTTTGGATCAAGAAAATCTAGGGAATCAGTTTTGCCTGCACCTTCATCGAGGTATTGGTTACTTAGCAGGGGATACCACTATTAAAAAAATTGAGGATTTAATTTCCCTGAGTGTTATCAAGGATGAAGAATGAAGTATCAAGTTTTACTCAGGACTCAGGAGTTAGCACTATAGTGGTCAATGCGATGCGTTCGCGAAGCGGTTCCTTGTTCCTTTGGAACCGCTTCGCGAACGGAACATCGCTTTTTCTGACACTTCAAGGCACGAGAAGTCCGCAATCGATAGATCAGCTTTACACTCAACCAATAACTAACCACAGCACAGACCAACCCAACCGCGAAACAACCAACAAATAAGGTTAGGACAATTTCTGAGCCCAATTCTCTAAATTCCTGCCAAGATTGGAAACTCACATTAGCCAATTCATCCTGATTCAGTAGCCATTCTCCGACGTGAAAGTTGAATGCAAAAATCGGTACATAAGTCAAGGGATTACTAATCCAAGTTCCAGCAGTAGCAGCTATTTTGTTCCCTCGCAAGAGTACCGCCAGCAAAATCCCTATAATTAACTGGAGACCAAACAGCGGAAAGAACCCAGCAAACACACCACATGCTAAACCTCGTGCGATCGCTTCTGGTTTTCCTTGCATACGAACCAAGCGCCAATATATGTATTTTAGGCGTCGTCTAAAAGTTCCCCTCGGTCTGATCGACTTTCGTTTACCTAGGTCAAGGGGTTTGGTGGCTGAGGGTAAAGGCTGTGGGTAGCTTGACAGGGATTTTCTAGACATTTTCGCAAATCAATCAGCAACCCTCTAGCAACTGGGGCAGATTATTCTGGGGCAGATTATTAGTCAGCAGGTAATCTTTACTGTAGCGGAAAATTAGCTTCAAGGGCGAAAGCCAAAGGGCAAAGGGGAAAATAAAGCTACAAAAATCTTAATAAATTTTATGCAAGCTTCCTTATACCTTGTGCCTTTTACCTTGTGCCTTTTACCTGACTGCCATGGCTACGAGGATCATCTTGAGTAGTGATTGTAACTGACAGGGAATCGTCAATATCCGAAACCGTACCACTAGCTTGGCTATAAGGTAAAGGCACATGGGTTACTATGGCATCTAAGTTAGCTTCGAGTACTTGACGGGGTTGTTCTCCAATAGTTTGGGCGATCACTGTGCTGGCTTCATCAAAATATACAAAATGAGGAATACCATCTACTCTATACTTGACCAATTCTGGTAACCACTTGCTGTTATCCACATTCAGCATGACAAAATTGACTTTGGTTTTATACTGCTGTTTCAGTTGACCCAAATCCTTTGCCATGGCTTGACAGCTGGTACACCAGTTGGCATAAAACTCCATCAAGGTTGGCTTGCCATTGCTCAGAGCAATCTCTAGAGGGGTAGATGCTTCAGCTTGGGCTTCCAAGGAACCGAGACTAGTCTCAGTTTTTAATCCCAAGAATAGGGCAACACCCAGTGCGATCGCTACTAGGGCAATTAAAAAGTTTCTGATCCGGCTGCCACTAGTGGGTACTGAAGGGGAGGATGATGGTGTAGTTGAGTCTGGTGAATTAATAGCCATCTTGCTAAAACTTTCTTGCTATAACTTTATAATTTTTTACATTTTACAACAAGAGCACTTAGGCACCAACAGCCTTAAAACCCGGTTTATAGTTATAATGTCCGGCAATAGCACGGTTTGGGGCGTAAGTTCTGAGCAACTTAGAAGTAAATGAGATTAAAACGTTTTTTTGTTGACGGTTGACGGCTGACTGTTGAGTGTTAACTGTTAACGAGTGGGAATGTTAGGTTTATTTTTACTCCTGTACTGATAAAGTTTGACAAATCACAATGAAAAAACGGGTAACCCTGACCTTTCCCCGACGGGCGATTCAGATGCCGGTGGCTTACCGATTGGCAAAGGATTTCAATGTGGCTGCTAATATCATCCGGGCCCAAGTCGCTCCCAATCAAATCGGCAAACTTGTGCTAGAGTTATCTGGCGACATTGATGAGTTAGATGCTGCGATTGAGTGGATGCGGACGCAAAACATTGATGTTTCCCTGCTAAGTCGCGAGATTTTGATTGATGAGAATAGTTGTGTCGATTGTGGCTTATGTACTGGGGTTTGTCCCACTCAAGCCCTTAGTCTTGAGCCAGAGACATTCCGATTGAAATTTAAGCGATCGCGTTGCATTGTCTGTGAGCAGTGTATCCCCACTTGCCCTGTTCAGGCCATTTCTACAAATTTTTAAGATTTCAGACGCCTTAAGCTATTGCCCAACAACCCTGTTTTCAGGCACACTTTCAGATAAAATCAACTAAATATCAACCCCAAGAGGAGCCCTCATGATACCAATTATTGTAGCTATACTTGCAGCAGCCGTTGTTGGGGCAATCGTATTTTTTATACTGCAAAATAAACTGGATTTTCTCTCCGAACAAACCGACAGAAAATTAGAAGTTTTTCAAAATAAGTATGAGGCTAGGATACAACAAAGTTCTCAAGCTCTGCAAGAAAGTTATCGAGAGCAGTTAAATCAGAAAATTGCCGAAGTCAAAGATCAGGCAGAGTCTAGCGCTGCTGCTCCTGTCCAATCTTTACAGGAAAACTATCAGGCTCAGTTAACCCAAACCACTAATGAGCTGAAGCAACAACTTGATGCTAGTCTTCTGGAAAGTGTCCAATCCTCGGAAGCAAGATATCAAGAACAATTGACACAAGCTACCCATGAGTTAAAGGAAGAACTTGAATCTAATTTTCGCAACGAGCTGCAATCTTTGGAAGCGAAATATCAGGCTGATTTAGAGTTAGCCCATCAAAAAATTGCTGAATTAGAACAAGCTCATAAATCCCCAATACCAGACCAGGTTAAGAACCTAGAGAAAACCGAGGATAGTTCAGGGGAAACTGGTAATGAATTAGTGGAATTATTAGAAGAGGCAGAAACAAATCAAGACGAGCCTCAACAAGTTGTCAAGGACGAAATCTTGCCTGAGCCGAGTCAGCCAGAGCAACCAATGGTGACAGAAACCCCAATTATTACTGATCAGCCCAGCCAAAGTGATCAAGACTTGGAGGACGAAATATTGCCTGAGCCGAGTCAGCCAGAGCAACCAATGGTGACAGAAACCCCAATTATTACTGATCAGCCCAGCCAAAGTGATCAAGACTTGGATGAAACCATAACTGCTTTGGAAAATTATGCTCAAGCCAGCGATATTCCCCAGTTAAGTAACTATATCAATCATCCTGAAAGCCTTATTCGTGGATCAATTGCATCAGCTTTGGGTAAAATTGCTGCTGCTCAAGGATTCAGAGCCGAAATTCAACAGGCCATACCCCTGATGGGCAAATTGATTCAAGACCCCCAACCATCGGTGCGAAAGTCTGCTGTTGAAGCCCTGAGTAATATTAAATCTGAAAAAGTTATACCCTTGCTTGAAAGGGCATTAAGGGATCCAGATAGTGATGTGGTTAAATCTGCCAGTGCTGGGATTAGTCAGTTTAAGAGTTATCGGCGAACTCCCAAGCCCAAAGCTGCTAAGAAGACTGTAAAGCCCTCTAAGCGTTAACGAGTGCTCTCATCGAACAGCATCGCCCAAAACCCTAGGGAGGTGGGGATTGATGACCCTTTCTGGGGAGTCAACCCCCATGCATGATTTAGTCCCACTCTTACCCATACTCCCTTGAAAAAAGGGGGCTGGTATCGTGCAGGACTTCTAGCTTGTTTAGTCAGCGTCGCTTTCAATGTGGATAAACAAAAGTCCCAAAACTACAGTAGGCATAACTAAGCCTATGAAGGGGACTAGCATCGTTGGTAAAAAAGAAGCTGCGTATGCGCCTGTCATATCTTATTTTCCTATTTGCCAATTAATACAGTAACAAGTTGAACCTTTAACCACACCAACCCAATTAGGTATGGTGTTGGTTGCGGGTTTGATCTCAAGCAAGACTCTACCTACCGAAGTAAGTGTCGGTCTTACACTGCCAAGCCTGGGCTTTGCTCTAAATTTAAAGAGCCAGCACTGCTATCGATGATAACTGAAACAAGGCAGATACCCGCTTACTAGAGGGGTAGATTAGTGACATACTCCCACACGCTTATCGTTCGCGTAGCGTCGGCTTCGCCGAAGATTACAGTGTGGGCTTCTTACCAACTCCAGCCATCGCTTAGGATACTCGGTAAGCTTTATTAACGACACGGGATGCCCCTCCGCGCCGGAACAATACAATAAGTTCTATTTTTAAGCACGTAGGTGGCGGTTAGCTCTTAATTTGTTTTCCCTACTATTTTTAGTATAACGTTTTTCAGGCTGTTTATAGCGAGTTAATGCTCCGCGATTCATCCCGGAGATGAAACCTTAAAAGAGTGGAGCCTTACTACAAAAAGATTTAACCCTTAACTCACAGACTGCCAACTATTTTGGCTCCACTCTTTTTGCGGGAACTTCTGACCACACTCATGCTGCGCATGTTCGTTGTGGGGCATGCCCAGCGGAGGAAGCTAAGCAGGTAAACAAAATTAATGGCACATTTTCCAAAACTCAAAGCCTTGCAGGGTAAGGGTTACAGAAATTTGGAGTAGGTAATTAATTCTGTGTAGGTGCTTATCGATTTTTTCGACAAGTTAATCCTATCATGGTTCACGACTATGAAATACCTTGATCTACCTCGGAATTTCCGAGACAACCTGTGGCAAAAACCTGATAGTTGCTTCTGGCCTTGCTGAGTCTTTGATGGCGTCAATTCTAATCAGTCTGACATCCCTCTATTGACATCAACATCTCTGGTTGACCTAGACAAAAGCACACAACTCCCGTCAATTTGGGTTAACTTCCCGTTTCACCTCCTAGGATGGCAGGGGTTATCCCAACCCGCCCTTATACCACCGACTCAGCCTCTTCAATGGCTCAGATTACTGGAAAGTTTATCCGAGTCGGATAATTATTAAGATTTTTAACAAAACTTCCCCGAAATTCTTTACAAAAATTCATTAATTTTTATTACAAAAACCGAATAGGCTGAAAGGGGGTTAGTCATCAAAACCGTTGGTTTTAGGTTATTACAATGGTTTGGCAAAGGTGATATTACCGTAAAGAACTAAAGCTAAAATTGTTGCCATAGACTAAGAAGGTTAGAAAAAAGAACAATATCTCGTATAATCCGTTACGAGAGGATGCACTTCTCAGCAAAGATTACTCGTGCTGATTCTTTCAGTTCCTTTTCTCCCCCCTAAAGTATGATTACTCAAGGGGTTTATCCGATTTTTAAGGAGATAAATTTACAATGACGATGGATGTAATTGACCATGGTGGAGATCCCCAAGTGGGTAATCTAGCCACCCCAATTAATTCCTCTGCTTTCACAAAAGCTTTCATCAACAACTTGCCAGCCTACCGTAAAGGGCTCTCAGCCAATCGCCGGGGTCTAGAAGTTGGTATGGCTCATGGCTACTTTCTGTATGGACCGTTTGCCTTACTAGGTCCGTTACGTGGGACAGACTATGCCAGCACAGCTGGTTTACTGGCAACAGTTGGCTTAGTGGCTCTTCTGACAGTTGCTTTATCTATTTATGGAGCGGCTGGCTCCGGCAAACCTAAGGCAACATTGACCACACCCAATCCACCAGAAGACTTAGGAACTAAAGAAGGCTGGAGTGAATTTGCCAGTGGTTTCTTGCTTGGTGCTTGTGGCGGGGCATTTTTTGCCTATTTCCTATGCCAGACACCTCATCTAGCGCCACTGCAAAAGATTGCTAGTGGAGTATGGTCTTCTTAACTCTGACTGGAGACAAGAGTTTCTGATCGCGCAGCGGAGGCGAAAGCCGATAGCTAAGCAAGAGAGTAAGGTGACTGACACTTAGTTAAATCACCATATTCTCTTGTTGGCACCCCACCAAAGAGATAGATTTCAGGAAAAGAGGGATGTTCCTTGTTAGGAAGGAACTCCTTTGCAATGCGCGAGCATTGAACTGCTACGGGAAGGCACGACCCATGGTTGGGCTGTGATAACTCCTTTTTTCTAGTCATCGAGGATTTCTTTCCCAAAAATTTTGGGTAATCGCGCCCCGTCCTTCTAGGCTTTCAAGGGTATGTTTTTAAGATTCATCCAGGGGCAGGAGAAAAATCGGGAATAAATCTACCTGTAGGTAAAGGCATGCCCTTAATCGCAGATGCCAAAATTCTTAAAAATCCTCGTCTGAAACAA
>NZ_JAAHHM010000211.1:0-7732 GCF_010692445.1 Moorena sp. SIO3E8
GTCAGGCATAGCACAAGTTGTGAAGAGTACAATAGGGTAAGCTGAGCATCGAGTAGGTAAGCAGTTCATCCTTCTATTTTACCATTATCAGCAGCTGCTCAAGTATTTCTGCCGCGCTGCACTAGAAGGTCATACAAGTTGGGTCAATGGTATCGCCTTTAGCCGAGATGGCAAAAAGATTCTCAGTGGGAGTCACGACAAGACAGTGCGGTTGTGGGACACCGAATCCGGTCAACTTCTCCATACACTAGAAGGTCATACAAGTTGGGTCAATGGTATCGCCTTTAGCCGAGATGGCAAAAAGATTCTCAGTGGGAGTCACGACAAGACAGTGCGGTTGTGGGACACAGAAACCGGTCAACTAATCCATACATTAGAAGGTCATACAAGTAGTGTCACTGATACTATCGCTTTTAGCCCAGATGGCAAACAGATTCTCAGTAACAGTGAGGACAACACAGTGCGTTTGTGGGAGACAAAAACCGGTCAACTAATCCATACATTACAAGGTCATACAAGTTGGGTCAATGATATCGCTTTTAGTCCAGATGGCAAACAGATTATCAGTGGCGATGGCGACGGAACAGTGCGTTTGTGGGACACAGAAACCGGTCAACTAATCCATACATTAGAAGGTCATACAAGTAGTGTCACTGATATCGCTTTTAGTCCAGATGGCAAACAGATTATCAGTGGCGATGGCGAGGGAACAGTGCGTTTATGGGACACAGAAACCGGTCAACTAATCCATACATTAGAAGGTCATACAAATACTGTATGGTATATCGCTTTTAGTCCAGATGGCAAACAGATTCTCAGTGGCGATGGCGAGGGAACAGTGCGTTTGTGGGACACAGATTACGGTACACTAATTCATACATTAGAAGGTCATACAAGTAGGGTCACTGATATCGCTTTTAGTCCAGATGGCAAACAGATTCTCAGTGGCAGTTGGGACCAAACAGTGCGTTTGTGGGACACAGATTCCGGTACACTAATTCATACATTAGAAGGTCATACAAGTAGGGTCACTGATATCGCTTTTAGTCGAGATGGCAAACAGATTCTCAGTGGCAGTTGGGACCAAACAGTGCGGTTGTGGGACACAGAATCCCGTCAATTAATCCATACATTGGAAGGTCATACAGATATTGTCTATGATATCGCTTTTAGCCCAGATGGCAAACAGATTCTCAGTGGCAGTATTGACAACACAGTGCGGTTATGGGACACCGAAACCGGTCAACCTCTCCATACATTAGAAGGTCATAGAGATATTGTCGATGCGATCGCTTTTAGCCCAGATGGCAAACAGATTCTCAGTGGCAGTGGCGACGAAACAGTGCGTTTGTGGGACACAGAAACCGGTCAACTCATCCATACATTACAAGGTCATACAAGTGGGGTCAATGATATCGCTTTTAGTCCAGATGGCAAACAGATTCTCAGTGGCAGTGGCGACGGAACAGTGCGTTTGTGGGACACAGAAACCAGTCAACTCATCCATACATTACAAGGTCATACAAGTGGGGTCACTGATATCGCTTTTAGTCCAGATGGCAAACAGATTCTCAGTGGCAGTGGCGACGGAACAGTGCGTTTGTGGGACACAGAAACCAGTCAACTAATCCATACATTACAAGGTCATACAAGTAGTGTCACTGATATCGCCTTTAGTCCAGATGGCAAAAAGATTCTCAGTGGCAGTGGCGACGGAACAGTGCGTTTGTGGGACACAGAAACCAGTCAACTAATCCATACATTACAAGGTCATACAAATACTGTCTGGGATATCGCTTTTAGTCCAGATGGCAAACAGATTCTCAGTGGCAGTGACGACGGAACAGTGCGTTTGTGGGGCAATTACTCTTGGCAAGAGGCTTTAAAAGAGGGATGTAATCAGCTGCAATTTTATCCTGATCTGGTTGCACCTAAAAATAATGAAGCAGGAGAAGCTTGTCTTAAGCATGCCAGTTGGGAAGATAAAACCAAAGCCGAATTTATGGTCAGACAAGGTAGGGCTATTTTACAAAAAGAGCAAAATATCAAGAGTGCTGTTAAAAAATTTAAAAAAGCGCAAAAACTCTATCTTGAAATCGACCTCAATCCATTAACAAAGGAAATAGATAAAGACCCCAAAACAGTAGCGCAACAGTTAGCCCCAGACTCGAAATAATCACATGCCTGTCCACAGAAAAATGAAGTAGGTACTCAAGCCATGGCCTTTAGGCCACGCTACGCGAACGCCTTATCGGGTACCTACCAACCAAATATACTACCATTACAGCCGAAATCTTGGATAGATTATCGGCTACTTTGCGCTGCATCAAGACAGGGAATCAGCCTCAAATAAAGCACTACACATTACATTAAGGTGTAAGACATGGGTCATGATTAGGCTATTACCACCGATGCCACCAGTCGTTTTCGCTCGGTTCCGCAACTATTCTGATGCCAAAGGTTATTCGCAGACCCTGAAACAGCTGGTGCCTGATGCTAAGTTTCTAATAGTTTTAGATAGAAGTCTGTTCTGTCAAACTGGGGTCAAACCCTGATTTTTCCTAGGCTGAAATGACGCCAATTCGTTCGATTGTCCCAAAATGACGGCCTTCATCCTTAATGTCTTGATAAATTACAGACTGCTGCAGGTCAGAACTTGCAGGTATTATCGAACATTAAACGATTATATCAGAGTCAGGACTTACGCAAGCACGCTATATATAGCGTGTAAAGCCGATAAAAAAGAAAATCAATCCCTAAACGGTAAAAACAGATAAAGTAAATGATAAGATCAAGGGAGAAACCAACTAAAAAAATAATGGTAATAAAGATTGGACAAGCTAGATTACTGTCAATATTTGTTGAGTAGCCAAAACAATTACACCATAACTAATTTGGCAGAGCATCTTCCCAAACTAAGTCATGATCAAATTAACCGATATTTAAAAACCGAAAAAATTCCTCCCAAAACCTTGTGGTTAAATGTCAAAGAATCTATTGAATTAGATGACGAAGGCTATCTAGTATTTGACGATACAGTGTTGGATAAAAACCATTCAAATAAAATATAATTGGTGCGAAAACAATACAGTGGTAATACTCATAGTGTGGTTCGAGGAATAGGAGTAGTAACTTGTATATATGTTAATAGTAAAACTGGGAAATTTTGGGTAATAGATTACCGTATATATGCTCCAGAAGAGGATGGAAAAACTAAACTAGACCATGTAGAAGATATACTCAGAAATGTTGTGTTTCATAAGAAACTCCCCTTTAAAAGGGTATTAATGGATAGTTGGTATGCCACTCAAAGACTAATGGCGTTAATTGATAACTGGAAAAAAATCTACTACTGTCCTTTAAAAAAGAATCGATTGGTGGATGAAACAGGAGGTAAAGAAAAATACAAAAGAATTGACTCATTGGAGTGGAGTGATTTAGATGTTAAACAAGGAAAATTGCTCAAAATAAAAAAGTTTCCTGACCAGAAAAAGGTGAAGTTATTTCGGGTTACTATTTCTACCAATAGAACGGAATACATTGCCACAAATGAATTAACTGCCTCAGATATTGAACAGGTAAAAGAAACTTGTTCTTATCGTTGGAAAATAGAGGAGTTTCACCGGGAACTTAAACAAGCGATGCAGCGCGGTCTTGGGGGTTTCCCCCATGAGCGACTGCATCAAGACATTGACTGGCATACAATCTTGTCAGTGTCGTAAATCTCGAATCCAAAGAAACCATATTGCTTGTGCCATTTTGGTGTGGAATTTTATGAAAAAACTAGCTTACTTGAATCAATGTACAGTTTATAAAATTAAGCACCAAAGTTTATCTTCATATTTAACTAAAGAACTTCAAAAACCTTCTTTAGTTATGAATTTAGCCTGATCATACTATACGACCTATCTGGTGTCTTTACGTAAGTCCTGAGAGTGCCAGTCTCAGGGATTCTGCTGGATGGGGACTTTCCTGAAGTAGTGCGATTGATCTGCATGTCACGCTACGCGATCGCTTTCTGAAAACTGTTGTTACATAAATGCGATTGACCTTTGGTCACGCGGGGCGCGTTCGCTCTCCAAAAACTCTTGGTACAAAAGGGGAGCAGGTCAAAATTGTAGAACAGATGAACTATATACTATCACAGCAAGCTAAAACACATTACGGGGCTATAGCTTGAGTACAAATGTTCTGCATAAGTGACATGCTCCCTCGGGTTGAGACTCAAGAAGAGATGTTCCATCAAATTCACCGCCTTCAATATCCAAATGATCAAGAACAGTGGGTACAACATCAGTTGCAGGTGCAACGGAAGAATCATCTAGTTCTTTATTAGATGCAATAAAAGTCCTTCTTTCCGAGTCAGTTTGTCCACCGTGATCAAAGCCTTCTGATGGTTCGCGACCATGATCTGTAGTCACAATCACTAACCAATCTTCATCGGGATATGCTGCTTCTCTTTCTTCTACCGCATCAAGAATTTTACCCACATGACCATCAGCCATAGTAATTGCTTCTAAATATTCGGTAGAAAAACCAAAATTGTGAGCCACAACATCAACGTTATCGAGATGAACGAAGGTATAATCTGGCCCTTGTTTTAAGATTAAATCGGCTACAGTTTGCGCAATAATATTATCTTGAGCCAGTTGATCATCAGTGGGTTCTGGTGCGGTCAATTCAAAATCAACAATTGAATTAACATCTTCCTCAAAATAAGCATTGATTAGACCCCAGTTAACCACAGAAGCAATATAGTTATCGGGATCGTCATTATGAACGTATTCAAAAATGCTAGGATAGTCTGGCTTAGCTCTTAATGTATCGTCATTGGAAACAATACCGTGCTTGTTTGCCCAAACACCTGTTAATAAACTGCCCCAACCTGGACCACTAAAGGTTTGTTGTTCTGTTTCTGTTCCTTGAATCCCTCCTGTGAAAGACTCTATAATATTTAAACTGTCAAGATATGGTGTAGGAGTTTCGTCTAGTTTTTATAACTGCGCTCCATCAATACCGATGACAATAGCTTTCTTCTCAGTCATTGACTTTTCTAAAAAAAATAGTAAAAAAACATTTTGATTTGACTATAGTTGCCTGGTTTATTTAAGAAAGTATTATGAATTTTATAAAAAAAATTAAACTAATATTAATTTTAAATGAAATATAAAAAAAAGGTGGGGTTTGCCCCACCTTTGGCTTATCCAGATATGATAAATTTAGGATTTAGACAAAAACGAAATAATCTTGATTAGCAACAAGATCAGCCGAGAGATTAGTAACAATAGCTAAGTCACTGCCATTGGCAGAAATTACTGCTCCCAAATCCCCATCGGTAATGGTGAGATCATCAAAACCAATACCCAAACCAGCAATACCAATCACATCTTCGCCACTGAAAAAGTCAGTAATGATGTTAGCGCTATCGGGAATTTCAGCAGAAGCAATCCAGAATTGGTCTGCACCTGCGCCCCCAGTCATGATATTGTTACCACCAGAGGTCACAAAGAAACGATCTGCACCTTCTGCACCAAAAACGCGTTCGCTTTTAGCGTGACCTACGGTCAATCGCTTTTAGCGTGGCCTACGGCCAATCGCGCAGCGGCTCCAAAGGAGCATCGCTTGTTCCTAAAATAACAGTATCGTCACCGTTACCAGCATAGATACGATTATTTCCATCAGCCAAAGAGGCATCAATGATATCGTTACCTTCCCCAGCAAAAACTAAATTATTGCTACCAGTTAGTTCTAGAGCATCTGCTTCTAACGTACCAAAAATTTGTTCTTTAGTCTCACTGGCAGGAGCAATATCTAAAGCAAAAGCAAAGAGCTGAGTAGCAGGAGTTGCCGGGTCAAAGTCGTTATCACTAACAACAATTAAGGATTGACGACCATCGGGTAAAACTGGACCTAAGGCTAAACCTTCAAAATCATCGAGATTAGTCCCAAGATCATTAAAATCTACCAGCAGTTGTTTTTCGGCTACAACAATATCTCGACCTTTCAAGCTTGGCAAGTTACTGACATCGGTAGCATTTTGAGCCGATACTAAATAGAGCTTGTTTTGGTTTAAGCCAGTGTCGTCAAAATACCTTTCTAAGGCTAAGAAGGTTCCAGCATTATCGCTAATAATTCGGCCAAACTGTTAGTACGATCTACCTCATCAGGGGTACCTTCAGGAGCATTAGCATTACAGCAACCGCTGTAAGTTGTTAGCATCACCTTCGGAGGAAATAAACAAAGTACCATCTTTCCTTAAGGCAATGCCTTCAGGATCAGTTGCACCACTATTAAAGGGACGACCTGCTACATTCAAAAGTGTGGTTACAGCTTCAAATGCGACATCCCCTTCGTCTAGAGATCCATCACTCAAATCAATCGCTTCTACATCAGGATTTTGGGGAGAGCGGACTTGATCAGCCACAATCCGATCCCGCACTATATTGATAGTTTCAGGGAAGTCCCCAATTAAGCCATCTGCACCCAAACGGATTAAGTCTTCTGCTTCTTGTTGGGGAGTTTGTACTGAGCTATCTGGGTTTAAGGTCAGGTAGCGTTCTTCATTCCGTAAAGTGTAGACATTAACCAGTAATCCTGCATCATGGGCGAACTTAATTAAAGGGAAAACTTCTCCTGTTAACTGAGTTCTGATTTCTGCGTTACCATCCCCGTCACCATCAAAAGGTTCATCTAAACCTTCCCGGAGTAAAATGCTATTGTTCCAGGGATTAACCCCTTCGGCGTAGGTAATCATGAATTGATAAAATTCAGGAAGTGCCAACAAGTCCCCGTATCCAGTTTCAGCATTTAGATCGATAATATCTACTAAGTCGCCGTAAACTGCACGAGCGTCTTCTGCGGTAAAATGGGGGTTGCTGAAGTTAGCAACAACATCGTAGGGGAAAGAAAAACCAGGATTAAAGTTTTCTGTAGCTGCGCCAGTGAGTTGATGCAAAGGAACATCAATTCCCGCTTCGGGCATAATTTCCTTATCTAACCGAATTAAAGGCGCGATTTCAAAGGTTTGAATAATGTTTTGTTCTGGATTAGTAAAGTCTTCTTCCAGCAAAACCCGCACCGTAGCTTCTTCTACATTTAAACCAATGCTATCGAAGTAGCTATTATGCTTAAGTTCGTGAACAATACCAACTTGTTTACCGGTTTCGGCTTGAAAATCCTTAACTAGCTGAATTACTTCAGCCATGGTAGGAATTTCAGACAAATCGTCAAACTCATCACTGCGCTCAGGGCGAGGTTGCCTAGCACGTAGGGTTTTGATTTCCTCTAAGGTAAAGTCTTCAGCGAAGAAGCCAGTAATTTCAACTCCATCAATAATTTTAGTGGTTTCCCGTCCACTAAATTCGGAGTGGTCAAGAATATTGGTGGTGTTATTTAGTAATGGCTCGTGACGAACTAAGGGTACTCCATCTTTGGTCATTACATAGTCGGTTTCAATGAAATCCGCACCCTGTTCGAGAGCCAAACGGAAACCTTCTAAGGTATGCTCCGGTAGAAGACCACTGGCACCACGATGACCAATAATGATCGGGTCTTGTCCGTTAAGAGTATTAAGTTGAGGGATATTAGGGGTGGGCATGGGAGCTTCTAGTGCAGCGCGGCAGAAATACTTGAGCAGCTGCTGATAATGGTAAAATAGAAGGATGAACTGCTTACCTACTCGATGCTCAGCTTACCCTATTGTACTCTTCACAACTTGTGCTATGCCTGACCC
>NZ_JAAHHM010000212.1:0-7700 GCF_010692445.1 Moorena sp. SIO3E8
CCCTTCAAGGGGTGGATTTTCACCACCATCCGGAAGATAGTTAGGATTTTGAGGTGTTATCCTCACGAATCCCCTCACTCATACCCCTCTAGCTTCTAGAGGCTCCTAGTGAGAACGAGCCGCACCCTGTTCCTCAGTATGTGTTAAAGTACAAAGGCTATTGTGGACTTACTATGCCAAACTGTTAGTTAAAATTAATCAGAAAGTACCTATCAATTGATTGGATTATTTAAAATTTAAAATAACTAAAAAAATATTGGTTAAAAAAAGTTTCTAAGATTAGAAAGCCTGATTTAGCTTAGAAGATAAGTAAGAGTAATAAAAACAGGTATTTATTTTATTTTGTAAAAATCATGTAATACCGAGCTTAGCTTTCATAAAAAGAGTGAAAAGTATTGCTTAATTAAAAATAAGTAGGATGGGAGAGTTTGGTAGTTTAAAAAAAATCTTATAAAGAATATCAAACTATCGAACAATAAGGATTAGAAAAATTTGACATAGCAGCCAGTTATGTAGAGCCATTCATTATTGATTGAGAAACACTATATATAGCATTTCAAAATAAAATCTGAAAACGCAACAGTTTAAAAAGTACTATAAGTGTGGGACAATAATAGAATAGCCGAAAAAAATAAATGAGATCTTGCCCCTGAGGCATAATAAATGAGTGCAGAAATTATTTGTGTAGGTACTGAACTGCTGCTGGGGGATATTCTCAACAGCAATTCTCAGTTTTTAGCCCAGGAGCTAGCGGCATTGGGGATTCCTCACTACTATCAGACAGTAGTGGGAGATAATATCGGGCGTTTACAGCAAGTATTGGCAATTGCTAGTGAGCGCTCCACTATCCTAATATTTACTGGTGGTCTTGGTCCGACGCCGGATGACTTGACCACGGAAGCGATCGCTAAATTTTTTGGCGCTACTCTGATTGAAGAACCGGATGTTATTGAGGACATCACTCAGAAGTTTGCCCGGCGGGGACGTCAATTAACTACCAATAACCGCAAGCAAGCCCTAATTCCAGAAGGGGCACAAGTATTACCCAACTTGAATGGAACAGCTCCTGGTATCATCTGGAAACCCCGTGCTGATTTAACCATTCTCACGTTTCCTGGTGTTCCTAGGGAAATGCACCAGATGTGGCGAGACACGGCTGTTCCCTATCTCAAAAGCCAAGGTTGGGGTAAAGAAATCGTTTATAGCCGGATGTTGCGGTTTTGGGGGATTGGAGAATCGGCTTTGGCTGAGAAAGTTGCTCCCTTTTTTGACCTTACCAACCCCACGGTTGCTCCCTATGCTAGTAAGGGACAAGTGAGGTTAAGAGTTTCGGCCCGTGCGGGTTCAGAAACTGAAGCGCAACAGTTAATTGAACCAGTAGCCCAAAAATTACAGCAGATTGGGGGAATTAACTATTTCGGTACTGACACCGATACCCTAGCCTCTGTAGTGGGTCAACTATTAAGGGCTGCCTCAGAAACGTTGAGCGTAGCGGAATCCTGTACTGGTGGCGGTATTGGGAGTATGATAACCAGTGTCCCAGGGAGTTCTAATTATTTTCTGGGGGGTATCATTGCTTATGATAACGCTGTGAAAACTGGTGTACTGGGAGTGAATTCCTCAGATTTGAAGGCGATGGGGGCGGTAAGTAAGGTTGTAGCAGAGCAAATGGCAACGGGAGTGCGATCGCTTCTTTCTTCAACCTGGTCACTGAGTATTACAGGCATAGCCGGACCTGGAGGCAATACCGATACCAAGCCCGTGGGTCTAGTTTACATTGGTCTAGCTGGACCAGATGGCATTTTAGAATGCTACAAGTACACCTTGGGTCACCATCGGAGTCGGTCTGACCTACGTCACATCAGCGCCTGCTATGCCCTTGATCGCCTACGGTGCAAATTGCTAAATCGGTGAACTTGTTAGTTAGGGTTAGTTAGCAGGCAGTAGTGCACCCGATCACCCTTTTCAATCTAATTTCAAGCTAAATCCCTGCACTTGGGGGCCAGGTGGTGAAAATAAACACCACCACAGTAGCGATCGCAAGCATTCCCTGAATCAAATTTCCTACCAATGAACCGACCACAATCCCCAAGCCAGCTTTAAACGATTGCTTAATTCTAGGCTGTAACTTTAACTTCCGTTGATAGAGAAACTCACCTAAAAACGCCCCTAACAACGGTCCAAGCAAAATCCCTAGTAACGGTCCGCCGAAGGGCAAGGCGGGTAAAAGACCAAACACCCCCATGAACAAGCCGATTATGGAACCAATTTGTCCCCAATTACTCGCACCAGCTTTTTTTGCTCCCCAGTAAGCGGCTAAAAAATCGACCCCCATACCGAGTAGCAACACAAAGATTGCTACGCCCAATGCCCAGGTGACGCTACTAAAGCCCTCAGCAATACCCCAAATTAGGGTGGCAGCTAAAATCAACATGGCACCGGGAATGCCAGGAACAACCGAACCAATAATGCCTACTAGCATCAGCAGAATCAGGAACCAGTACAAAATGATTAACCACATTATTTAAATTCGAAGCGGTACCCACATCTTAGAAATGACCAGAGAGAGTATTGGCGAGTTTATCAGCAATCCCCTCAATCCAATTTTCATCTTGTTTAGTGTAACTTCGGGGAGCATTGGCTGCCAAAATTAGCGCTCCTTGGTTGCCAATCGGTTGACATATGACACCTTGTGTGTTATTGGGCAAGTAGTCAAATTCAAGTCGCCCTGGATAGAGCTTCAGGTTAACGAGATAGACGGCTTTTTGAGTTTCCAGGACCCGCTTGAGAATTGCTCCAGGCTCGACTTGGGGATTTTTGCCCAAGATACCTCGCCGCAGCAGGACTTTACTTTGGTATACCACTACAAGCGATCGCGTTACTGTATTAGTCAGTAATAGATGGGATGCCCAGGCTAATTCAGTTTTTACCTGATCTGGCAGCTCGGTCGCGAGGTCGAAACCCTCTTCGCCATTCAGTTTAACGGCATCAGGAGGTTTGGGCTGTACCTGCTGCCACAGTAAACCTGTCAAAATCAACACAGCACAAACAATTACCCCGACAGCATCAGAACGAGCTTGAGAATTGGTGAGCTGGGAGGTTAATAAACGGTTAATCAGCAACAGGCTGCCTGCCAATCCTCCAACCGCAAATGGCAGCAGCCGCAGTACATCATTTTGGTCGGGTTTAGCCATCATTCACCTGTTGGTTGTTAGTTCAGGACTTACGCAGCTCAAAGGAAACATCAAGGTGTACTATTTTTCATCTGGTTCAATGATCCGTTGGAACAAATAACCTGTACCTCGTGCGGTGAGAATTAGCTCAGGATTACTCGGGTCATCCTCTAACTTGGCTCGTAGCCGGGAGATGTGGACATCTACTACACGGGTATCCACATGGCGTTCGGGGGTATAGCCCCACACTTCCTGCAAAATTTCAGAACGGGAGAATGGTTCTCCAGAACGTCTAACTAATAATTCCAGAAGACTGAACTCCATTCCAGTCAGCCGAATCCGCTCATCCCCTTTGTAGACCTGCCGCTTGTTGGTGTCAATTTTGATACTCCCGACATGAATCACGCCAGAACTAGGAATACCGGCAGCTCCCACTTTATCAAACCGCCGCAGTACTGAACGAATACGGGCTTCTAATTCTTTTGGAGAAAAGGGCTTGACCACATAGTCATCTGCTCCTAACTCTAGACCGGTAATCCGGTCAGCAACATCCCCTAAAGCAGTTAGCATAATAATGGGAATGTCTGATTCCTTGCGTAATTCTTGACAGACACCATAACCGTCTAGCTTTGGCATCATCACATCTAACACCACTAGGTCAGGCTCTTGATCACGAAATGTGTTTAGGGCTTCTTCTCCATCGGCGGCTGTGACTACCTCGTAGCCAATCATGGACAACCGAGTTTCTAATATGCGACGGATACTGGCTTCGTCATCGACAACAAGAATTTTTTCTTTATGAGTTTCCAATTGACGTTATACTCCTGAAATGGTTAAGTAAAATTAATGATTTATTAATTTATTAGTAGTTTATCTCTTTAATCTAACGCTTTACAAAGTTGGTTTTATCGTTGAAAATAATATTTTCCTTGGTGGTGAAGTCTTTCTTGACTTTCATTAATGTTAATTTAATTATTGAGTTTTTTTAAGAGTTTTTAAGACTTTTAAAGTAGGATGCCGAAGCCTAAAACGCTCTATGTGTGTAATGCCTGTGGTGCTGAGTCCTCCCAATGGTTCGGCAAATGTCCTGCCTGTGGTACTTACAATTCCTTGGATGAGGTAGCTCCCCCATCCCCGATCAAAATCAGTCGCGGGGGTTGGCAATCCAATACTTATTCCGATAACCACGAGGCTAAAACTGGACCGGCTCAACCAAGATCATCCCTTACCTTCTCAGAAATTGTTGATACTGTCCAGATCCGCTTCCCCTCAGGCTATGGAGAACTTGACCGAGTCCTCGGAGGTGGTGTTGTGCCTGGGTCTTTAGTCTTAATTGGTGGCGATCCAGGGATTGGCAAATCAACCTTAATGCTGCAAGTTGCCAATCAACTTGCCAAGTTGCATCGCATTCTATACGTTTGTGCAGAAGAATCAGGACAGCAGGTAAAACTGCGAGCATCTCGCCTGGGTGTGGTATCAGCAGAAACCTCTGATCCCGACTCTAATAACGGTAGGGTGAACAACGAGCCTAAGTCTTCTAAGTCTAAGTCTTCTAAGTCTAAGTCTTCTAAGTCTAAGTCTTCTAAAACCCCCATAGCTGATCCCGACTCTGAGTCTACATCCGAGTCTAAAGACGCTGATTTGTATGTCCTACCAGAAACCGATTTAGAGGAAATTCTGCGAGAGTTGGAGTCCCTCAAACCTCAGGTAGCAGTGATTGACAGTATTCAAACTCTTTATTTTCCGGCCTTGACCTCTGCTCCTGGTTCTGTTGCTCAAGTGCGGGAATGTACCTCTGCCCTGATGCAGGTAGCAAAGCGGTCAAACATTACTCTATTAATTGTGGGTCATGTGACCAAAGAAGGAGCGATCGCAGGACCAAGGGTACTGGAACACTTAGTCGATACTGTATTGTACTTTGAAGGCGATCGCTTTGCTTCCCATCGACTACTGCGTTCTGTGAAAAACCGCTTTGGGGCTACTCATGAAATCGGTATTTTTGAAATGGTCAGCAACGGTTTGCAGGAAGTCTTGAATCCTTCTGATCTGTTTTTGGGTAACCGAGATGAAATGAGTCCTGGTACTGCTACTGTAGTGGCTTGTGAAGGTACTCGTCCGATTCTCGTAGAATTGCAAGCCCTAGTAAGTCCTGCTAGTTATGGGGCACCCCGTCGCTCAACCACTGGAGTTGATTACAACCGCTTACAACAAATTCTGGCAGTGTTGGAAAAGCGAGTCGGGATTCCCCTATCCAAATTAGATGCTTATGTAGCAACAGCAGGAGGGCTAGGAGTAGAAGAACCAGCAGCTGATTTAGGAATGGCTATTGCCGTAGTAGCCAGTTTTCGCGATCGCGTTGTAGATCCTCGCACCGTTATGATTGGTGAAATCAGCTTAGGGGGGCAAGTGCGACTAGTCTCTCAGATGGAACTCCGACTCAAAGAAGCTGCCAAGTTAGGGTTCAAGCGAGCCATCATACCCAAAGGTCAAACCTTATCTGATCTTGGTATTGAAATTATTCAAGTATCCAGAGTACTAGATGCCATTATTGCTGCCTTGCCTGGGGGATTACGCCAGGACTTCCCTGAAGATATCGAGGATCAGATCTAATATCTAAGATCAAGTTCCGTTGAATACCGATCATAACCAGGAGGGTGGGGAGATGGGGAGATAGGGAGATGGGGAGATGGGGAGATGGGGAGATGGGAAGTGTGGGAAGTGTGGGAGGTGTGGGAAGATGGGGAGATTTTTAGGAAAGGGCATGTGACAGTTAACAAAAATGTCTATTAATCTACCACTAGCTACAAAAATATGGTACATTAAGAGGATGGCATTAATACCACTCCGTAAGGCGGTCGAACTTACGGGACTCTCCAAAAATACATTAAGAAAATATGCCGATGACGGAACTATCAGATGTGAAAGGACACCAGGGGGAACTAGACTCTTTGACTCAAGAGATCTTCTCCGTTTTGGAAAAGCTCCAAAGTCTGAGAGATCACTCCACTCTACAATCTGCTACTGCCGAGTTAGCAGTACAAAACAGCGAGATGATCTTGCCCGCCAAGTCGCCTACCTTCACTCCCTCTTCCCAGAAGCAGAAATCATCAAAGACATCGGCTCGGGGCTTAACTACAACAGGAAAGGACTTAGAGCCATATTGGAACGAGTCGTGTCTGGAGATAAGCTCACGGTTGTTGTTACCTGTAGAGACAGACTTACCCGATTCGGGTTTGAACTCATTGAGTACTTGGTCGGTCTCAACGGTGGAAAAATCCTGGTTCTCGACCAGCCTGAAAGCTGCCCGGAATCAGAACTTACCGCAGATCTTCTTTCCATCATTCACCTCTTCTCCTGTAGGGTTCACGGACTCAGAAAATACGGTAAAAAAATCAAAGAAGATTCGTCTGTTCCTAAACCATGAGCAGGGATTGGCCGTAGGCCACGCGGGGCGCGTTCGGTTATCCGTAAATGGTTTGGAGTGTCCCGTTACGTTTTCAACAAGACCGTCAAAATCCTCCAGGATGGTGAAGTAAAAGCCAACTGGAAAGCTATCAAAACTGACATATTAAACGACCTCCCCGAGTGGTGTAAAGCAGTACCTTATCAGATAAAATCGATAGCGATTAAGGATGCTTGCACCGCTGTCAGAGAGGCCAAAAAGAAGTACAAAAAGACTTCGCAAATTCAAAGGGTAAGGTTTAGATCGAGGAAAAATCCTACCCAGTCTTGTTATATCCCTAAATCGGCAGTTTCAGCTATGGGGGTATATCAGACTAAACTGGGCAAGATAGCTTATTCCGAGACCATTCCTGACAATATTTGCGACAGTAGACTGACCAGCAGGAATGGGGATTACTATTTGGTCGTCCCCTATCAAGAGACTAAAAATAAAACCGAAAACCAAGGTAGAGTAGTCGCTTGCTTACCCTGGGGTCAGAACTTTTATTACCTTTTTTAGTGAGACATCTGTAGGAAAGATTGGGAATGGAGACTTTTATCGTATTCAACGATTGTGCCAACATCTAGATAATTGGCTATCTAAAATAAGCCAAGCTTGTGGTGGTCAAAAACGTCGGATGATAAAGGCCGCTCGGAGGATGGTAATCAAGATTCAAAACCTAATCAACGAGCTTCATCATAAGACAGCTAGGTTCTTAGTTGACAATTTTTAATCTTACTTCCCACCTTCGAGACTTCTCAGATGTCGAAAAAAGGTAATAGAAAAATCAGATCTAAGACTGTCCGCAATATGCTGACATTCGCCCACTATCGCTTTAAGGAATTCTTGAAGCACAAAGCTCAAGAGACCGGGAAGACGGTGGTGGATGTCTGTGAAGCCTATACTAGTAAGACTGTTAGTTGGACAGGTGAATTGCTAAATATAGGCGGAAGTCGCATTATCAGAGTGGGAGAGTTTGAGAGGGAAAAGAATACCCCGTCCTCAAAGGTCTTGAAGTTACCGTAAGAATAGTGGAGCCTTAATAATAAAGTTTTAACCCCTTTTCTCATAACCGACCAACCATA
>NZ_JAAHHM010000213.1:0-7660 GCF_010692445.1 Moorena sp. SIO3E8
CTTTGTATCTTGATGGTATTCCTTTAATGAAACGACTCTTTCAAGCTTGTTGCTCTACTAATGCTCCTCCTACTCTTGCTATACCTGTCTAAACCTTATTCTTTGTCTTTTTAAAAGAGCCGCACCCATATACTTAAATGCTACGGATTAGTATGATAGCCTTAGGTACCGAACTTAAGCGTAAGTATTCAGTTATCAGCGGTCAGCCGTGAGCTTTTAGCTCACGGTACTTGAGGTGCCCTCAACGGGTCGCACCTCTGCATCGCTTATTCCATAGCTGCTCGCGTAGCGTATCCGTAGCGCATTAGCTGATAGCTAGCTGTTCGCGTAGCGTGCGCGTAGCGCTTAAGCTGACGGCTAAATGCTTACGGCAGAAGGTAGAAGGCAGAAGGGACGAGATTTGGAGCTAGTTTTTAAAAAGTCCAGTGATTTTACGAATAATTAATTGCTTTAGTTAAGTTAAAGGAGTTAATTTAAACTAGGGAATTGAGCTGATGGAGTTAATGTTAGAAAAAGGTTTACTGGACAAGATATTTTGATTTTGATATTTTTAGCAGTTTAATCCATGATATTCCATAGTTTTAATTCCATCAAAGCGTTCAATTAACCCAAACCCAGTTCCCGTTTGAGCAGATTAATCGACTTACTACCAATATAGTTTTCACAACGGATCAGCTTGGGTGGTCGAATAATATCTTCACGAGCAGCTAAAATTGCCTCTTTAACAGTTTGATAACTTGCCTGATCGCTAATAATTATCTGGGAACTGCGAACTAACGCTTTTAGTTTATAGTTGTCCTTAATCTGAGCCGTCATCACTAACAACTCATCTCCCCGTAGACTATGGACAATAATTTCGACCACTTTTAAAATCCCAGAACTGATGCTAACCACTCCTAAACGGTTACCTTTAGAAAGACTTTTAATTAGCTTAAGTTCTGGTTCATAGTCATAAATATCAACAGGGATAACACGAACAGATTTAGGGGCAACAATCGCTTCTGCTTTACCGATAAAATAGCGACTAGTAACTACTGTAGCCGAGTGAGTTTGATCCAAAGCGTCCGAGAGTTCTTCCATTGGCACCAACTGCACCGGGATTCCCAAGGATTCTTCTAACTCCTGCACCATCAATTCTCCAGCACCAAGGTCTCGTGACTCTACGGTCACCAGTACCCTAGCGCTACACCGTAACCGCCAGTCAATCTCCGACAAAAATAGTTCCCTAGCCTGGTTAAGGGAGCAACCTTGTCCGAGAAGTTGATTGAGGCTATCTTGAACAACCTTGTAAGCTTCGGGGGAAAACTGGTTAAGAAAGCCAGCCTGACGTCGATTACCCCCTTCATGACCCTGTGCTTTAACATAAATGCCTGAGCCAGCATGGGACTCTACTAGTCCTGTTTCTTCTAACTGCCGATATACCTTGCTGATGGTATTGCGGTGCAAACCCGTCTCCATCGCTAACTGACGAGTACTGGGCAGTTTATGTCCTGGGGGATATTGTCGGGATGCGATCGCAAACTGAATTTGGTCAAATAGCTGCTTCGAGGCAGGTATTTCACTATCTTGTTGAATATGATACTGAACCATTACAGAGTCTCCAAAATCCCCTGTTTATCACTATTATATGGTATGCTTTTATTTTTTAACTTTTGGGTCAAATTTTGCTATCCACTTCAGCTAGAATGTAAGGATTCAGCTGTCAGCCGTGAGCTAAAAGCTCACGCTACTTGAGGTGCGGTCAGCTTAAACTAAGATTTGGGAGAATTTAATCCTTCGAGATTTTCTCGAATTCAAAGTCTCGGTAGTAAGGATATGCGCTACGCGCACGCTGCTTGAGGTGCCGTCAGCTGATAGCTGACAGCTGATACCATCTCAAGTAGCACCATCTGTCGCGCATTAGCTAATAGCTGATAGCTGACAGCTGATAGCTATTAGCTTTAAAAAAAATCAGCTAATTATAACTAATTTATATCCCAAATAACCAAGTCAATAAAAATCAATAAAAATCAATATAATTTAAAGTGATCCTCTGGACTATACTGAATTATCCAATTAAGTAAGCTAGTTAATTAACTTATTATTTATTTCCTAAATACAGGTATAATCTAGAGTTAAGCTACTGCTGTAGAATTGGCGCTGAATTCAGAAAGCCAAGAAAACCTTTAGCTTAGCATCTATAACTGCCAAGCAAGAGCTTCACATCCTTCCAAATCGATTATGACACATAGGGAAATTCGTACCATTACCGTCAAGGTGGTCAATGGTGATCTAGACATAGCAGCTTACCTGGCAATGCCGGTGGCAGAAACACCTCTTCCTGGAATTGTGGTGCTGCAAGAAATTTTTGGGGTGAATGGCCATATCCGGGATATCACAGAACGGTTTGCCAAAGAAGGCTATGTTGCGATCGCTCCCGCACTCTATCAACGCCTTGCCCCAGGTTTTGAGACAGGTTACACCACTGAAGACATTAAGATTGGCAAGGAATACAAGGCACAAACCAGAGCAGCGGAACTCCTAGGAGACATCCAAGGGGCGATCGATTACCTGAGAAGTCAAACCCCTGTGCAAGATAACCCCATCGGCTCTATTGGCTTTTGTTTCGGTGGTCATGTTGCCTATCTGGCTGCTACCTTACCCGATATTAAAGCTACTGCTTCGTTTTATGGCGCTGGGATTACTACTATGACTCCTGGCGGTGGTGAACCAACGATTACTCGCACACCAGAGATTAACGGTACACTCTATGGTTTATTTGGGATGGAAGATGCTAGCATTCCAGCAGAAGAGGTTGATCAGATTGAAGCTGCTCTTGAGAAAAATAAAATAAATTATCGTGTCTTTCGTTACGATGGGGCAGACCACGGATTTTTCTGTGACCAACGGGCTAGCTACAATGAAAAAGCAGCTACAGATGCGTGGGCTAACGTTTTGCAGCTGTTTAGGGAAAAACTTAACTAAATGGTCTTGCTTTCCAACTTTTTAACCAGCTGATCCCATATCAGAAATCATTACTGATTTAAAACCGTTAATTATCATGAATTCGAAATCAACCTCTTCCACCACCAGCAATTCATCCTTTTCTATGGATGATTTTGCTCAAGCCCTAGAAGAATACGACTATGAGTTTAAACAGGGACAGGTGGTACGTGGCAGAGTAAATAACTACGAAAGCGATGGTGCTTATGTAGACATCGGTGGTAAGTCCCTGGCTTATCTACCAATTCGTGAAGTTTCCTTAGAATCGGATCAGGATTGGTCGGAAGTACTGCCCTTGGATGAGGAAATGGATTTCCTGATTATTCGGGAGCAGAATGCCGATGGTCAAGTTACCCTTTCCCGGCGTCAGCTGGAGATTAAGCAGGTTTGGGATGATTTAATGGAACTCCAAGAGAATGGAAAATCATTAGATGTCCGGGTTTCTGGAGTGAATAAAGGTGGTGTCACCGTGGATGTGCGCGGATTGCGGGGATTCATTCCGCGATCGCACTTGAGTCAGCACGACCATCTAGATTCCTTGATTGGTCAGAAACTAACAGTCACTTTCCTAGAAGCTGACCGCGATCGCAATAAGCTAGTGCTTTCTCAGCGGGAAGCTGTGCGTGCTGCTACTTTCTCTGAGCTAGAAGTGGGACAATTAGTGGAAGGTAAAGTAGCTGCGATCAAGCCCTTTGGTGTGTTTGTGGACTTTAATCAAACCAATGGCTTGCTACACATTAAGCAAGTAAGCCAAAGTTTTGTTGAAGACCTCTCCAAGGTGTTTGAAATCGGTCAAGTGATCCAGGTAATGATTATTAACTTGGATGAAGGCAAAGGTCGTATTTCTATGTCTACCAGGGTTTTAGAAAATTACCCAGGAGAAATGCTCGAAAAGATGGCAGAGGTAATGGCTAGTGCTCCAGCTCGTGCTGAACGTGCTAGGCAAAAACTATTACAAGCATAAGTTAGGTCTTTTTAATCGATAATGTTTTTTGTTTCTTGTTGACTGTTAACTGTTAACTGTTGACTGTTGACCGTTGACCGTTGACCGTTGACCGTTGACCGTTGACTGTTGACTGTTGACTGTTGACAGTAAACCAAGAACTGTAAAATACCTCATGAATCAAAACAATAGCCCAATCCATACCCTTACCGTAGATATTGGTGGCAGTGGCGTTAAGGTGATGGTATTAGATGAAGTGGGTAATCCCATCACCCAACGTAGTCGCTTAGAAACACCCCAACCTCCTAAGCCGGATGCTATTATTCATGCGATCGCATCCCTAGCTCTCGGACAAGGGAATTTTGAACGGGTATCGGTGGGATTTCCTGGAGTGGTGCGCAATGGGATAACCTATACGGCGGTAAACCTTGATCCTGATTGGCAGGGATTTGATCTGGCTACTACCCTATCTCAACGCTTAGGCAAACCGGTGCGAGTAGCTAATGATGCCGATGTCCAAGGATTAGGAGCAATTACTGGCAAGGGAGTAGAATTGACGATTACCCTAGGCACAGGGTTTGGTTCTGCTTTATTTGTGGATGGCAAGCTGGTGCCAAATCTGGAAATGGGACACCATCCTTTTCGTAAAGGGGAAACCTACGAAGAACAGTTGGGGCGAGCGGCCTTAGAGAAAGACGGTAAGAAGAAATGGAATAATCGTCTCAAAAAAGCGATCGCATGCCTGGAGCGTTTGTTTAATTATAATTACCTTTACATTGGTGGTGGTGAAGCCAAAAAAATTAACTTTGAGCTACCCCCCAATGTAAAAGTAGTGCCCAATGTTGCTGGGTTATTGGGGGGTATTGCTTTGTGGCGGGATTAGAAAAAACCCTTAAATACTATCGCCTATCGCGCTAAATACTAGAAGTAAGCTATCAGCTATCAGCTATCAGCTATCAGCATATGCTTATGATGGACTTTTCCCCAGACTTTCAATTCTCATTAATATCGAACTCTTAAATTCTATGGTTTGCCCATTGCGCATTGGCGCACGCTACGCTGGGTTTATTTTAAGCATGATAGCTGACCGCTGACCGCTGACCGCTGTTCGCGCAGCGTGCACGTAGCGCATATGCTTACTACTAGAGTGCTAAGCTATAGCTTTTCCTGCATAAACCTGTGTTACAAATTCCCCAATTTTCTGCTGATATTCGGAAGTAGCAACAGTAGTCAAATCATTGTGACCTGCATCAGGAACTAGCCAAAGCTGTTTAGGAACTGTAGCAGCATCGAACAAGACTTGACTCATCCTAGCAGGCACTGTGGTATCATTAATGGCATGGATTAAGAATATAGGTGTTTGGAGTGACTTGATTTTACTAATTGAGTCAAACCGCTGGGTAAGCAGAAGATTGATCGGCAAGAAACCATATTTTCCCTCATAATCTGCCATATCCCGCATGGAAGTAAATGAGCCTTCCAAAATCAAGCCTGCCATTTCTGGGTTACGCAGCGCTAGCTCAATCCCGATTGCTCCCCCTAAGGAATAACCATAGACAAAAATATCTTGGGGATTGATGCCTCGTTGTTGGACTAGATAATCCCAACCTACTTGAGCATCTTGATAAAGTTGGGATTCCCTAGGAAATTTCCCCTCGCTGCAACCATAGCCTCGGTAGTCAATCAGGAGCAGCGATAAACCGACCTGATGTAACCGTTGGGCAATTTCAAGATATGACCCAATATTACAGGCATTACCGTGGAGATATAGCATCACCTTACTTTCTGGTGAGTCACAGGGAATCCACCAGCTGTGAATTTTCTCAACTTTCCCCTTATTGGATATTGGTAACCAAACCTCTTCGTAAGGCAAACCAAAGTCAGCTGGTGTATTTTCAATTCCTGAGGAAGGACAAAATATTAGCCGATTTTGCAACAGCAACACGGAGGTACAGACTAAGGCGTAAGCGATCGCTATAAATCCTGCAACAATCAACATAATCAATTATCGTCATACTTCATCCTTCATCCTTCAAAACCGGTTGGCTTAGATGCCATTCGGTTGCTTGTTCATAAGCATAACCTACTTGGAATAGCTGGTCTTCCCGCAATACATTACTAATCAACTGCATCCCAATGGGTAATCCCTGTTCATCAAAGCCACAGGGTATACTCATGCCTGGTAACCCAGCCAGGTTAACTGGAATAGTCATCAGGTCAGTCAGATACATACTTAAGGGGTCTTCTGTCTTTTCCCCAGCTTTAAACGCTGTGGAGGGAGCTGTGGGACAAACTAGCACATCGACCTTGTCAAAGGCTGCTTCAAAATCCTGTTTAATCAGAGTACGAACTTTTTGGGCTTTGAGATAATAGGCATCATAGTAACCAGCGGATAGGGCATAGGTTCCTAGCATAATCCGGCGCTTGACTTCTGCACCGAACCCTTCAGCACGGGTTTTGGTGTACATAGAAAGGAGATTGTCAGCATCTGATGCCCGTAAGCCATATTTAACCCCATCGTAGCGAGCTAGATTTGCTGATGCTTCTGACGGAGCAATGATGTAGTAGCAAGGCAAACCATACCGGAATCGGGCACAGGAAATTTCCTGAATCTCAGCACCTAAGTCTTTAAGCTGATCAATGGCTTTAGTGACTGCTTTCTCTACTACTGGGTCTAAGCCTTCACCAAAGGTTTCTGTGATAATGCCAATCTTAACTTTACCGTTAGATTTTAGGTCTGGTTTCAGGAATTGGGTATAGTCGGGAATATCTACTTTGAGGCTGGTAGCGTCATTGGGGTCATATCCTGCGATCGCATTCAGTAAAATAGCGGCATCTTCTACAGTGCGAGCAAATGGTCCAATTTGATCTAAGGACGACGCAAATGCCACTAAACCATAGCGCGATACTAATCCATAGGTCGGTTTCATGCCAACTACTCCACAGTAAGAAGCCGGTTGACGAATAGAACCACCGGTATCAGAACCGAGAGCAATGGGACATTCTCCAGAAGCTACGGCTGCCGCTGAGCCCCCGGAGGAGCCGCCGGGGACATGGGATAAATTCCAAGGGTTTTTAGTAAGTTTAAAAGCCGAGTTTTCCGTAGAACTCCCCATGGCAAATTCATCCAAGTTGGTTTTACCTACCATTACTGCCCCAGCATCTTTGAGTTTTTGGGTCACTGTTGACTCGTAGGGTGGGACAAACTTGGCCAGAATCCGGGAGCCGCAGGTGGTCGGAATCCCTTGGGTACACATATTGTCTTTGATGCCAATGGGTATACCGGCTAAAGTCGGGAGCTCTTCACCAGCTGCGATTTTGGCATCTACTTGACTGGCCTGTTCTAAAGCATAGTCTGAGGTGATGTGGAGGAAGCTTTGGACTTGAGGCTCTAAGGCTTGAATCTGATCTAGGGCTTCTTGGGTGATTTCTACAGCTGAGCGTTCTTTGTTGATTAGCTGTTTATGCAACTCGCGGACGGTGTCCATGCTTACTACCTTTACTGACTTAACCATTTCAACTCTAGTATTCTGACAAAAAATTCATGGCTTAGGGGTTTGGGCTCAGGCTTTAGCAAAGGGAGTCGGGAGTCGGGAGTCGGGAGTCGGGAGTCGGGAGTCGGGAGTCGGGAGTCGGGAGTCGGGAGTCGGGAGTCGGGAGGCGGGAGTCGGGAGTCGGGAGTCGGGAGTCGGGGGTCGGGAAGGTTGCGTTAGGGGGGCCTTCATGTGTCGCTCA
>NZ_JAAHHM010000214.1:0-7652 GCF_010692445.1 Moorena sp. SIO3E8
GGTGGGGATTGGCGATCTCAGGCAAACGACTCATGGATACAGTGGTTTAACTCATGTCGTCATATAGGTTACAGGCTACTCAGCCCGTCATTGAGTTTCCTTTAGATTCTCTTTACAAATCAGCTCTAAGTCCTGTGGGAAATCAACCTGATATTAAAATTTTCTGCATAACTTTTGATGATTAGCCGGATAAGTCTATAGATACTTAAAAATTGGCTATCACCACTCAGGATTCAGCAGGTAGTGTATGAGCTGAATACTGACCATAAGCCCAGCTTTGAAAACAGCCTTTGTTGGGCTACATCTCACCGATGGATCAGGGTGGTTCTGCCTCACGCCGTCTTATCATTTAAACCATGAAAAATTACAAAATACTAACTCTAGGAGCATCTGGTGCAGGCAAGACTGTATTCCTTGCCAGTATGTTTAAGTCCCTATCAATCCAAGGGGAACATGGATTCTATCTTGAAGTTGAGGATTTCACACAACAGCAGCTACTGAATGATATTTATACAAACTTGATCGCTGGGGGAATTTGGCCTGAGGGAACGACATATGATGAGATATCCGAGTGGACATTTACTTGTTGTGTCAAGAATCGTAATCTGGAAAACTTTCCAATTTGTCAGTTTAGTTATTTTGATTATGCTGGCGGACGATTCAGGGACATGGACGAAAACGATCATAAGCTACAAGCAATAATCAGACAAGCTGATGCAATTTTGGGACTTTTAGATGGTCAAAAAATCCAGGCATTACTGAGCAATAGCAATCAAGACAATAAGATGGATAATTTTTAAAAAAAAGACTTACCAGCACTAATCAAGTGGATGTCGCATTCTCAAGCACCAATTCAGTTTGTAGTCAGCAAGTGGGATTTGCTGGAAAATAATTTTGGTTTACAAGAAATAAGCGATCGTCTCCTGGAAATTCCTGAGTTGAAAAAATTAGTTCTTGAACGAAATAGAGAAAGTTCTCCAGTACGCCTTATTCCAGTAAGTTCAGTGGGTTTTGGTTTCGCAACACCTCAACCTGATGGCAGTATGAAAAAGATTGCTGGCTCAATTCCACGTCCTTTTCATATGGAAGTTCCTATATCTTGTGTGATACCAGATCTTGTCGAGAAAGACATTCAGGTAAATCGTCAGAAACTCATTGCTATTAGTAACGAAAAGATTGGAGAAGATAGTGGATTTAATAAATTATTCAATAACTTCTTAAAGGGTATATTGACTTTCGGTATATTGATTGATATACTTGTTGAAATTTTGGTATCATTAATCCTAGATGATGATCCGAACATTATACAACTAGAGATCATCAAAAAAATTGATAATTTTGTCTTAGCCAAAATCAGAAAAAAAGTTGAAGCTAATGACAAAATAATAACTGAATTGCGTCAAAAACGAGATGAAAGTATCAAAAAAATTCAAGATAAAACAACAGCCCTTAAAAGTGCTGTGACAAGTTTTTTGTATATTAGCAATAAACTTAGCCAAGATTTTTCTGACTCTGAAATAATCATAGATTAACTAAAGTAATCTTAATAATTATCAAAGCCAAGATTCCAGCAATGACTATGAAAAATTACAATATTCTTACTTTAGGAGCATCAGGGGCTGGTAAAACTGTGTTTTTGGCTAGTCTTTTTAAGCAATTATTAATTCAAGATAGGGAAGGATTTTTTCTGGAAGCTCCCAAAGATCAGCAGGATAAAAAACTTGTTGAAATCTATAAAAAAATTATCGGCAAAAGTGAAGATGACTGGCCTACATCAACATGGAATATAACTGATTGGGAGTTTATTTGTTGTGTCAAAAATCATAATATTGAAAACTTCCCAGTTTGTAAGTTTACCTATATTGACTATCCAGGAGGATTGATTACAGATATATTAAAAGATCAAAAAAACTATTTTAATTTTAAAACAAAAGTTCCTAATGCTGATGCAGTTTTGGCGATTATTGATGGTTTCAAATTATTGAAATTCATGGAAGACCAAGACCTAAGTGATAAAAAAGTTATCAATTTGTTGCAGAAGGATTTACCCAATATCATGCAATTGGTAGATAAATGTAAAAAAGACACCCCAGTTCATTTTATCATTAGTAAGTGGGATCTGCTTGAAAGTCGTTATAAGCTCTCAGAATTAAGAGAACGCTTATTAGAAAAAGTTCCTGAGTTTAAGGCTTTTGTTAAGAATAGAGTCAATGCTGGTTGTCCAGTGCGTCTGATTCCTGTAAGTTCTATTGGTTCGGACTTTGCTACCCTCCAGCCTGATGGATCGATGAAAAAGAATCCTGGCGCAATTCCTAAACCGTTCCAGTTAGAGATTCCTATTGCTTGTGTCTTGATTGATCGAGTAAACGCTTATATTAATACTTTACAATCAGGCCATCAAGATAGTCATCAACAGGTTCAAGATAAAAATATATTTTTATCTTTGTACAAGCAAATTCAGTCTTTTTTAAATCGACAAGCTGACTTGCCTATTCCCAAGCAGGAAGAACGTTTGCAAGAGATCAAGGATGAGGAAACTGCACTTAATTACTTGGTTGGTACTTTCGTAGATCATCTCCAAAAATTTGAGGTAAATTTTCCCGCAGCTAATTTGGGAGGAGAAATTATCTGCCCGGATCCACCTGTAACTCCCCCCCAGAAGAAACTATTTAATCCAACTCTAATTCGTACCCTGAAAGGACACCAAAAAGTAGTGTGTTCCGTTGGTTTAACATCCGATGGACAAACCTTGTTCAGCTCCAGTCATGATCGAAGCGTTCGATTTTGGCAAGTTGTATCGGGAAAACAATTACAAGGAATGGTGCGTGAAAAGTCAGGTTGGGTAAGAGCAAATCTGAGTCAAGACAATCAACGGCTATTTACCAGCTGTGAAGATAATACCATTAAGGTATGGGATTCCAATACATGCAAACGCATATACAAACCATTGAAGGGACATTCTGACCTGATTAATGGGTTTGTGGTTAGTCCCGATGGGCATAAACTGATCAGTGCGAGTCGGGATAAAACTCTGAAAGTCTGGCAATTGGGAACTAGTGGTGGTACACTCATAAACACTTTAATCGGACATCAAGGCTTTGTTTATGCCCTTGCTGTTGCCCCCGACTGGCACATTGTGGCTAGTGGCGGAAGCGACAAGAGAGTGCTACTTTGGGAACTCCACAGTGGCAATTTGCTTCATACCCTAGATCAGCATCCTGGTTTTATCAGGGCTTTAGCATTTAGTTCCGATGGCAATATTTTGGTTAGTGGTGGTTATGGTGGAACACTCTATGTGTGGGATCCGAAAACCCGCAATCTGAGGTATGAGTTGACAGGACATACCGGAGCAATTTTTTCCCTCGCTATTAGTCCAGATAACTGCATCCTGGCCAGTGGAAGTGATGATCGCACGATCAAGCTGTGGGATTTATCAACTGGAACTATAGTCAGTACTCTAAATGGGCACATTGCCACTATAACTACTCTAGCATTTAGTCCAAATAATCAAACCTTGGCTAGTGGCAGTTTCGACAGAACGATTAAAATTTGGAAACTTGTATAAACCTTAGTTCAAGTAAACCTATGCACTCCAACTCCCCTGTCCCTAACTATCTACCGCAAGCGATTTTAGTAACTCTCTTTTGCTGTTTCCCCTTTGGAATTGTTGCAATTGTCTATGCGGCTCAAGTTAATACAAAATTACAAGCAGCAGACTACGAAGGCGCAGTGACAGCATCAGATAATGCTAAAAAAGGGTGCTGGATTAGTTTTATCTCCGGGGCAATAATTCTGGTTTTATCTGTTATTTTACCCCTAGCAGTGGGTGATTAAAACCCTAAACAAAAAATCAAATAAAAGTTAACAATCATAGTCTCATGAAAAAAACATACTTATCTTCTTTGTCTCCCATAGCTAGAAAAAAATTGAAGGTAAAAGTTTTATCAGCAATTATTTTAGCGTCAGCTATAATTCTGTATTTTTTTGATCCTTCTATACCAGGACAACTTTACCCTCCTAGTCCATTTCGGGCGTTAACTGGTTTGTATTGTCCGGGCTGTGGCACACTGCGAGGACTTCATCAATTACTTCATGGTAATCTCTGGGCAGCCTTTGGGCTGAATCCCCTGATGGTGTTGTCATTGCCTTATCTAATCTACTCCTACATTTGCTACAGTTTACCTGTTTTTACAGGACGCAAAATTACCCAAATTTTCATCAAACCGGCTTGGATTTGGTGGATGTTGAAAATAATTTTAGCCTACTGGATTTTGCGGAATATTCCCTTCGCTCCTTTTTCCTGGCTTGCTCCTTAATGAAATGTGATTTAAGAGGTTGTCTGAGAAGTCTCATTTGCTACATCCAAGCCCCCGTTGGTCCCCCAATTCTGGGGGACTTTTACAAGCAAATGGACTCTTGTTCCCCCCAAAGTTGGGGGGTTAGGGGGGCAAAATTCAGTATAAAAAAACTTTTCAGATATCCTCTAAGAGTTCATAGCTAAGGCAACTCGATCAGGGCAACGAGTTGCTTGTCATCAATCAATGTAAAAACTAAATTTATTAAATTGTAACTATGAGTATTAAAGCTTGGCCTTTTTTAGTAAGCCGTAACCGCTATCTTGACTACAGAACAGTTGTCGCTCCTGATTTCATCTGTGATGCTAAGATTGCTAACTTACTGGCGAGAGTAACGGATGGAGATTTAACCGAACCAGGAAAAGGATTTATCAAGCAAATTTATGGAACAGAAGCCGGAAACTTTACCATAGTCTTTAGAATCATCCAAGCCACCGAAAAAGACCTTAACTCTAAAGAAGGAGATGATATCCTAAAAGATGAATTTGGTAGAAAAATTTATCTAATTGAGGGGGTGGTTATTCAGGGTATTAAGAGCAAAAACCAGGTTTCTATTTCCAATCAAAACCTTGAGGATGTTCATCAGCGACTGACAGAAGGTTACACAGAATTTTGGGAGCATATTGACCCCCATCCAGCCATTCCTTCCAGTATGCTTTCCTTAAGTAGTATGGATGATTCGAGTAGTCCTTTACTACTCGAAGAATTAAAACCATTCCAGGTTAACTCTAAACCTCAAAAGTCAGAGATTGAGCAAAAGGAAGATAATCCGATCATACCTAGGCAATCCCTAATTAATTTTAGAGTTATTATATTAATCGCCCTAGGAATCCTGGGGATGTCTTTTTTTACTGTAATTGTAACATCTATCTGGGGAATAAATAAAGAGGTATATCACTGTACTACTAGTGAGGAAATGCCGATAAAATTTGAGAGTAAAAATAACATCAGTGATGTTCTCAAGAAGCATCAAAAAAAGTATCGGAAGGCAACAATACTCCTTGAGGGTTCTTTTAAAGTCAAATCCAGTAAACAATGGCAATTTTTGACAAGGAGAAAAAAACTCGATAAATCTAACTATACGATTAACTTCAATCGAGATAAATTACAGCTACAAGATTATCCTCTTGACTTAGCAATCGATCAACTTGCCAAACAGCAAGTTGTTGAAGACACTATTATCAAGGCAAAAATTATAAACAGAAAGGAGTGTAACTAAAGTTGCAATCCCAGGAAATGTGCGTCTACCCAAATTGTCATGGAACTAGCACCGGATGATTAAGTTTACGTGAGGCATATAAAAGTGCTGCCTGCAAATCATTTGCCTCTAAATCAGGCATTTCTGCTAAGATTTGCTCAGCAGTAAGTCCAGCCGCAAACAAATCCAGTACATCGGATACTCTAATTCTCATACCGCGAATGCAAGGGCGACCACCGCACTGTCTTGGATTAATGGTAATTCTTTTAAGCAAATCTGACATATAGCTTTACTCCAGAATGAATTTTACTCTGGCTATATAGGGTTTATTATAGCTATGGTAAACGCTGTATTTTCGTAAGCATTCAGCCTATGCGCTACGCGCACGCTACGCGAACAGCAGTCAGCAGTCAGCTATTTTATTCAAAAGCACCTCAAGGTAGCACAGGCTTCTAGCCTGTGCTACCAAAGGCTTCGACGCTGGGACGTAGCCCATTGCCTGATAGCTGATAGCTGATAGCTGATAGCTGATAGCTGATAGCTGATAGCTGATAGCTGATAAACGACTAAAATCAGCCGCGCCTTTAGCGTCCACTTATTTTTCTGGTTAGATTTTTGACAACCTGTCGTTGAGCAGTGCCTTTGGGTAGTATTTTGTCAATCAAAGGTTTTTTGTTTAACGTTCTGCGGAGTTGCCCAACCCAAGAATCCTTGACTTTGTTTTGATTGGCATACTCATAGATTTGTCGCCACTCTGCACGAACAGCTTGGTTAGGCAGGGTGATTTCTTTGATATCGTCAATAATATTGGAATCAGGAAAGCATATGGGAATAGGGTTCCCTGTCGCCAAAAAATTAAGTTTAGTCCTGACGCACTTCTCACATTTACCGCAATTTCGGTCTTTTAAGTCTCCTTGCCAACAGACACGCAAATTTTCAATACCAACTTTCCAATCACAAATTTCTTTTACTTTTTCCGTTCGGTTATGGCTGGCACCATCATGGATGACATGAAAATCCCCAGAACTTAACAAATGATCTGTAATGGGGGATGAACCCCAAGGAATAACCAGTGAATCATAGGGTTCACTACTACCAACAATACAGGTACCAGCAACTTTTTTGAAATTGCTCAGAACAGCAACTAAAACACAGGAAAAAGCATGTTCCCAATTGACTGTTGTAATTTCACGATAGTTGGTTTTGATCGGTACTAGTTTAAGCTGAATATCCTTTAAGGTTTCTTGTGCTCTTTTGCTAGCATTATTAAATGCGGTTTCTTCGCTAAGTGGAATGTCGAACCCGTGAACTATTGAGCATAGCTTTATATCCTGAGACCGATGACTGAATTTTGCTTGGGAGTGACGCCATACGGAGAAGGTCGCATCAACACCCCCAGAAAAGGCACATATGGCACCAGATACTGGTGTATTATTATCTCTTATAGAATCTGCGCTAATCTTAATGTAAGAATATAGGTCAGGTAACCATTTATGCCATGCTGCTTGATATTCAACCAAATTACTTAAGAGCTGTTTTGAGACTTCCCCTTTAACAATTACATGTCTTTCTTCCTTCATCGCATCCATAAGGACCGCAAGTAAATAACTGTCACAATCATTATCTTCCGGCGGCACGATTGATTTATCGAATTGAAACCATAGCTCAGTCTGATCGACTTGGACATCGCCATCAATCCGCTTAATTCTGCATCGTCTAACGCAATCACTATCGGTAGTTTCGCGATTCAACGGTTCAATTTCAATATATTTCATGATGATGGGTTCTTGGGGGGACATGCAAGCTAAAATCCTTACTGGGTAATAATTTCAGCCCATAAGTTACTTAAGTTTTTAGGGAACAGCGAACAGGGAACAGGGAACAGGTAAGAGGGAAAAAATCCTGTGTACCTGATAGTCATGAAAAACGCTGTATAGTAAACTTTTCAGGACTCATGTCACCCCCTCGGGTGCATCTCATTTTTGTAAAAACATCATTAATAAAGCATCCCATTTAGGTAAGCACAGCGTAAAGAAAGAATTTTAGGAACATTTTCAATATTCCATTGTGAGCCTGATATTTTAACTCGCATTCCTATT
>NZ_JAAHHM010000215.1:0-7590 GCF_010692445.1 Moorena sp. SIO3E8
TAGTTATAAGGGTTTTAGCTTCTAGAACATCATTCCTAGGGTCAATTGCCCAGTTTATCTTAGCAAAGATAAACTGGCATCAAAGCATTATCTAGTAAGCTTTTAAGGGCTCATGTCACCCCCTCAGGGCCTGCTGATTCTGCCAGTCAATTACATGGGCGAGAAAAGTCATAGGCATCCTCACGAGTCCCTTGCCAACTGGTGTCTGCTCTGACAGGTCCAATCAGCTCAATGCCATCATCGTTTTGGCTGGTGACCAGCAGCTGTGCATCCACATAGCCTGCATCCACAAAATGTTGGCTCGGTAACTTTGATTTTTGCGCTAAAGCCTGATGAATCATAGCAGTTTGTTCAACATCTTGGACTTGAGCTGGAGTAGTTTCGACATGAGTAATCAGGTGAACTTGGTTCGTTTCACAGGTTTCACCCTTGTTGTACCTTAGATCCAGTCCAAGACTCTGAGCGCAAAGTTCCAACCCGAGCATCACTTTCATAGGGGGAACTCAAACCCTCTCCAGGGGATGGCATTTCCTTTGGTGGGCGGAGTTTGATCTGTCCGTGGGTCTTCATCATACTGATAGACCCAATATTGACGCAGTTGTTCAACCTTGGGTAAACGGCGTAGGTGCTCTGGAGTTTCCTCAAGCCACAGACATTCGAGCAATTTCATCCCATCACGGCCAATTGGCTCCCCATCGGCGGTGCTGATGAGCTGCTTTTTGGGGAGACGATAATCGTCTATGACTTTGCCATAACGCTCTTTCCACTCAGGGTCTACCCAACGCAAGTAACCACTTTGGTTCTCTGAGGGCAAATACATATAGTGTTGCTCTGTTGCATTTCCCCCACTGCTTCTTGACGGTTGAGTTCTCGAAGGGTTGCAAGCACTTGGGTTGAGTCACTGCGTTGTTTAACTAATTCCTTAATCCATCCCCCTGCTTTGAGTTGGCTGAGTAAGTGATCTAATACTCTGTCTCCTGCTCCTCCCTCTACCAGGCGATTGCGAAATTCACCCAAGCCCGTATGGTCACGCGCCACTATCTTCGTTCCTCCAAACCCAAGCAATATTTCCTGTTCTACCGACAAATGACTGCATCCGCTGCCTGACGGTCTGGTAAATTTTCCAGAAATTGCATAACCCTCACCAGGGCTAATTGTCCTGCACTAATCAATGACGAACCATGCTGCTTAACAAGTCCGCAAAGTATTGATCGTGATAAATCTCTGGGAGTTCATCCCTGAGCCAGATCTAGAGATTCCCTTGGGGAAATGCTGCTAGGGCTACCCGACGAGTAAGCTTCAGGAACACTGGCACCGATGGGCTTGACATCAAGCATTTCTCTTTCTCCTTTTAGCTCCCAACTCTTACCATATCGTCAATGCTTTTACTCATTTTTTTGTTAAGCAATATTTCGCCAGCAGCATCCGGGGTGGGCTGTCCCAACCTTGGCTACCAAGAAAATCAGAGCCCCCCTAACGCACCCTAAGCAACATTTAGCGCGATCGCATTGATAAACTAACCCGCTTCAGTTTTTCATTTACTTCCATTACCCGCACCTTGACCACCTGTCCCACTTTGACTATCTGTTTGGGATCCTCTACAAACCGGTCGGCTAGTTGGGAGATATGCACTAACCCATCTTGATGCACGCCGATATCTACGAAGGCTCCAAAGTTTACCACATTGGTGACAATTCCTTCTAATTCCATTCCAGGACTTAGGTCTTTGAGCTCATTTACGCCTTCTTTGAAGGTGGCGTACTTAAACTCTGCCCTGGGGTCTCGTCCTGGCTTTTCCAATTCCTGGATAATATCCTCTAGGGTTGGTAAGCCTATGGTATCTGTGACGTAACGGTTCAAATCTACTGATTTGAACCGATCTGCTCCTTGGTTAATCTTGGCTAGAGGTAACTGCAAATCCAATGCGATCGCTTTCACTACGGGATAACTCTCTGGATGCACAGCTGTGTTATCCAATGGATTATCCCCGTTGCGAATCCTTAGGAATCCTGCTGACTGCTCGAAGGCTTTTGGCCCTAACTTTGGTACCTTAAGGATTTCCCGACGGTTCTTGAATGCACCTTGCTCATTGCGATAGCTCACAATGTTATTAGCAATGGTCGGGGTAATCCCAGATACAAAGGTTAGCAGTTGAGCAGAAGCAGTGTTTAAATCTACTCCTACATAGTTTACACAACTTTCAACGGTGTCATCAAGTTTCTTCTTGAGCAATTTCTGATCAACATCGTGTTGGTACTGTCCCACACCAATAGATTTAGGGTCAATTTTGACCAACTCAGCTAAGGGGTCTTGTAAGCGTCTGCCAATACTAATCGCTCCCCTGACTGTGACATCTAAATCCGGAAACTCCTCTCGTGCTAGCTCACTGGCGGAATAAATCGATGCCCCAGATTCATTCACCATTACTTTTATCGGTTTGCGCTCCATGGTTTTCAGGACTTCCGAGATAAACTCATCTGTCTCACGAGATGCTGTACCGTTACCAATGGCAATCAGCTCGATCTGGTAGGTTTCAATTAAATTCTTAATGGTTTCGGCAGCTTGTTGACGCTTGTGACTACCTTGATGGGGAAACACTGGCTGGTATGTGATGTATTTAGCTGTCTCGTCCAGGATAGCCACTTTACAACCGGTGCGGAAGCCTGGGTCTATCGCTAAGGTTGGCTTCATGCCTGCTGGAGGAGATAACAACAGTTCTCGGAGATTGGTTTCAAAGGTTTTAATAGACTCTGCATCAGCATAGGCTTTGCGATCGGTGCGTACTTCCGTAGTTAGGGAGGTTTTCATCAGCCGATTAAACCCATCTTTGAGCATGGTCTGGTAAAACTGTCGCAGTAAGGTAACCTTGGTGTGAATTTCCTCAGACTCTAGGTAGGACATAACATAGTCTTCATCAAAAGAGAGTTCCAGCTTTAGTACTCCCTCCGCTTCACCCCTGAGCAGGGCTAACATATTGTGTGGCGCTACAGATTTAACGGGGATTTGGAACTCCCGGTACATTTCAAACTTAGTGGTACCTTCGGGATAATCCTTTTTAATCCGAGACACGAATACTCCCGATTTCAGGAAATAATCCCGCAAGTACGCTCGTAAGTGGGCTTTCTCCGCTACAGCTTCCGCTAAAATATCAGAGGCACCTTGAAGAACGTCCTCTACCGTATTGAGCTTATGGTCTGGGGAAATGTATTTAGCCGCTTCTTCAGATAAGGATACTGATTTAACCTCCGGAGTGTTCATCGACTCAATCCAGTCCGCTAAGGGTTCAAGTCCTTTCTCCCTCGCCATGGTTGCCCGAGTGCGTCGTTTGGGTTTATAGGGCAGGTAGAGGTCTTCCAATTCAGTCTTTTGCTGGCAAGCTTCGATCTTAGCCTTTAGTTCATCGGTGAGCTTACCAGCAGATGCGATCGCATTCAGAATTACTGACTTCCGTTGCTCCAGTTCCGTTAGATAAGTATGGCGCTCAGCTATAGTGCGTAGCTGAACTTCATCGAGAGAACCAGTCACCTCTTTACGGTAGCGAGCTATAAACGGAATAGTTGCCCCTTCAGCAAATAAAGACAGGGCATTCTCGATCTGAGTCGCACTTAACGACAGTTCTTGGGCTAAGATTTGAGAAAAAGTGCTCATGTTACCAGGAAAAGCAGAAATTAAAATAAATTTGAAATATATTTAAAGTAGCAAATTGAGAACGGGAGCATGTCAAATTTGTAATTAGGTACATAGATCCCCCCTAACCCCCCTTAAAAAAGGGGGGAATTAGATGGAAAAGTCCCCCTTATTAAGGGGGATAATGGGGGATCTGAATCAGGGATTAACAAAACTGACATGCACCCATTGAGAACGGTATAGCGTTTTTATTTGAGATGTAAACCTACAAGGTCTTTTTTTAGTTTACAATAAAACTCCGGAGCTCTTGCACCTCTTGCCTTTTGCCTTTTGCCTCTTGCCTCTTGCCTTTTTCGGCAATACTGGTATTTACAATCTATATCCAAACGCGCTTATTACCATTAATAATTAACAATTAACACTTCCATTTGCAACTAACAATTATTAAGAAAAATGGTCTCTAGCCCTGAATTGATCAAACCTACACTAAGTCCAGGTAGTCTCCGTCGAGTCCATCATATTGCTCTGAATGTGAAGGATATCCAAGCATCGCGCCACTTTTATGGTACAGTACTAGGTTTACATGAACTAACTGGAGAAGAAGTGCCCAGTACTTTGCGATCGCTAGTCGCAGCCGGAAAAGTCACTAACTTCGTTACCCCAGATGGCATTGTTGTGGATTTGTTTTCCGAGCCAGAGCTATCACCACCGGATCCAGACCCCCATCGTGGCTTTACTCGGGTCAATCATCTCGCCTTTGATATCGATCCTCAGTTATTTGACCAAGCCGTAGAAGTCCTAAAACAAAATCAAATTCCCATCGATCATGGTCCAGTAACTCGTCCTACCGGCAGAGGTATCTATTTTTATGACCCCGATGGATTTATCGTTGAAATTCGCTGCGATGCGATTGAATGAGACTTCGCTGAAGTTGTGAAGAATCGGGAATCGGGAATCGGGAATCGGGAATAAAAATTACAGCGTTTTTAATAACTATTAGGTGCGCTTGAGTCATTAATTATTAATGGATCAAGCGCACCTATAACATTTGATTCCGACGCCAGAAACAGCCCTGCTGTTAATAAGGCTGGGGTTAGGAATAATATCTGACAGGAGAAAAACAATCAGCTTGATCAGTAAAATAATGATGACTAACTATGGCAATTTTAAAAGTTAATACCACAGATTAAGTAACTAATAGGAAAACATAACTTAATGTTAACTTTTAAAAAGTAAGATAACTAATAGTTATTAGATCTGGGTGTAAATTCACAGTTTGGTGAATTAATTGTAATATTTTAAATTGTCAAGAGTTCGTTCGTAATACTGAACCAAGTAAAAATTGGAGGAATTTTTTCTATGGCTATTATTAGTGAATTTCAACCTAACCCAATAGGTAGTGATCCAGCTCTGACAACATTTGAACTTAGTGGAACACCAGGCGAATCTTTTGAAGGAGTGATCGTCAATATTGAGAGCGACCCTGGTGGTTCTAACCCAGGAGACATAAATAATTTTGAGTCGGTTTCAGGTACTTTTGATAGCAATGGTTTGTTGAGTGTCAGTATTAGTGACATAGAGAACCCTTCATTTACAGTAGCCCTTTTGTCTACATTCACAGGGGACACCTCTACTGATATTGACACCAACGATGACGGAGTTCCAGATGATTTATCAACCTTTGGTACCGTTTTTGATGCAATCGGTGTGCCTGATGCAGCAGGTGATGAAACATTGTTGTATGGTACAGACCTCGGTGGAACCGACTTTGCCTTTACTGGTGATGAACCAAGACTTATCTTTAGGGATGGTAGTGTAGGAGACCTTTATGCCATTAATGATCCAGACAACGGTCAAGTGTTTAATATTAATGGAATTGCCATAACTCCTGCATCTTTTGATACAGACCCCACTCTTGGTACTGATACCTTCGGTTCTATCAACCCTACTATTTCTACTATTGTAGGAACAAGCCCGGCAATTGCCCCCATCTTCGATATTCAAGGTGCTGGTCACCTCTCCCCATTTGATGGTAGCGAAGTCACCACCACAGGTATTGTCACAGCAGTAGATACGAATGGTTTCTATCTACAAGACCCAACAGGAGATGGTAATGATGCTACCTCAGACGGGATCTTTGTCTTCACCGGTTCAGCGCCTGGAATCGCAGTAGGTGATCAGCTAGAGGTAACAGGTACAGTCAATGAATTTATTCCCGGTGGTGCTGGTACTGGCAATCTTTCTATTACCCAGATTGGCAGCCCAACTATTACCACTCTCTCAACTGGAAATTCTGTTCCTGCTGCTACCATTATTGGTTCAAGTGGTCGGTTAGCTCCCACAGAAACTATTATTAGCAATAGTGAACTACCTGTTAATCTCCAAACAGCATCAGGTACCTTTAACCCCACAGTAGATGGTATTGACTTCTACGAAAGTTTAGAAGGAATGCTAGTAACTGTTGAAGACGCAGTTTCTGTTGCTCCTACTGATGCCTTTGGTGGCTTCTCAACCTTTGAGTTTTTTGTAGTTCCTAACCAAGGTGCATCTGCAACTGGTCTAAACAGCAACGGTGGTGTTACTCTCAACGACCCTGATCTTAGTGATGGTACTACCTTTGCTGACATTGAATTTAATCCAGAAAGAGTGCAAATTGATGCACTAACTGACGAGAGTGATCTCCCTTCTATTAGTACTGGAACATTGTTAGGGGATGTAACTGGAGTTGTCAGCTACAGCTTTGGTAACTACGAAGTTCTTATTGATGAACCCCTCACTCCTCAAGGCAATATTGGGATTACAACACCAGAAACAACAACTGTAGTAGGTGATTCTGACCAATTAACTATTGCTAGCTACAATGTTCTCAACTTAGATCCCAACGATGCTGATGGTGATACCGATATAGCAGATGGTCGCTTCGATTTAATTGCTAGTCAGATTGTTAACAATCTCGCCACACCGGACATCATTGGTTTACAGGAAATTCAGGATAATGATGGTTCTGTTAGTCCAGGAAGTTCTGATGTTATTTCAGCTAGTGAAACCCTGGAATTACTCATTAATGAGATTGTCGCAGCAGGAGGACCACAATACCAGTTCATTGACAACACTTTTATCGAAGACGATGTCAGCGGTGGACAACCTGGTGGCAATATTCGTGTTGCTTACTTATACAATCCAGAACGAGTGGATTTAGTTCCAGGTTCTGTTCAAACTGTCCTTGACATACCTCAAAGTCAAGCAGACAATCCTTTCAATGGAACTCGCCTACCTTTAGCTGCAACCTTTGAATTTAACGAACAGGAAGTTACTGTTGTTAATAATCACTTTAGCTCTCGTGGTGGTAGTGATCCTTTGTTTGGTGGCATTCAACCTCCCGAGATTGGTGGAGAGACTGACCGTGTTGAGCAAGCTCAAGCCAATAACGATTTTGTTGATAGTATCTTAGCTGAAAATCCATCAGCTAATGTGGTTGTCCTAGGGGACTTGAATGGTTTCCAATTTGAAGATTTCCAGACTGTTAACTTGGCAGGGGGTCCAGATAATCCAGTTCTTACTAATCTCACCGATACCTTGGATCCTTTAGACGCTTACAGCTTTATCTTTAACGGTAACTCTCAAGCTCTTGACCATGCATTTGTATCTGATAACTTAGTCAATGTTGCAGAATATGATATTGTTCATGCCAACGTTGATTTCGCTGACACTCCAGAGCGCGCTAGTGACCACGACCCAGTAATTTTAGGATTGACTTTGCCACCAATAGTAATTCCAGGTGAGAAAATTATTGGTACCTTTGGTAATGATGAACTTGCTGGTACAGATGGAAATGATATACCAATCCTAAATGATTTTGAAGAAAAATGAGATATCATGGAATATAAATTTACCACCATGTTCTCATGACTCTGGAAGAATTTATAGCTAGCAATCGAGACCCTAGAGAGCTAAAGCGAGCAA
>NZ_JAAHHM010000216.1:0-7533 GCF_010692445.1 Moorena sp. SIO3E8
GAGTGTATTAATTTAGTACGGGAATTAATGAGACGTGGGTCGTAATAAACGGAAGTATTATTTACGAGGAATGAGAGCTAAATCGCTTGCCCTGTCTGCTTTATAACTATTTTCGTCGCCCCCCCAGGCACGAGAGTCAAACCCTGGCAACCAAAGCTTACAGGATATTGCCGCAGAATTGTTCAAAATCTCTGATGAACTTGATGAAGCAGAATACGATCGAAAATTTGGGGCAAAATACAAGCCAATGTTAGAGGCTAAAGATCAACAAATAAAGTTTTCTAATGTTGTCCCTAAAGCTGTTGACCAACTTGAGAGTAACCCAACACTCAAAACTAAGGAAATCAATGCACTGAAAGCAGGAGGAGTAGAAGCATTCAAAGAAGCAATAGACCATCCCCTAGTCAACATTCTGATGGCTACGATTGAGGGCTGGAGAGAGGTTGAGCCTGACTGAGTGAGTTGGGCGATCGCCAATAAACCTGAATTAGGGTGCATCTGACTGTCTTATAGATTTACAACTTTGATATTACCCCACAGATTGTTAAATTTTGTTCAATTTTAGTTATCCCTCATCGCCTCAAAACATCTCAAGTTTTAGCCTTTGATGAACAGAGCTATCAAAGGGCAAGATTAGGAATTATTTGTCTTGCATCGTGCGATCGCTTCCTAATTAGCTCAATAACAAACTAAACAAACTCACGAAACAAATTTTTTCCGCGCTACCTGAGTCGTTTCAAGGATTTTTTCGAGACTCGACCAATCTCCCTGTTCAATCACCTCGATCATCTGGTCAAGGCGATCGCGATAGCCTACAAGCGATCGCATTATCGACTCCTGATTGTAACGAGCCATCATTATTCCCAGTTCTGGATTACCACCCCCGACACGGCTAGTATCACGAAAACCAGAACTAGCTAACTGTTGGGCTAACCTCAAAACCACTGGGTCAGTTTCCTGCATACAAGCATCAATCAAACTCCCACTCACCATCACCGGTAGATGAGAAATCCATGCTACCGCTTGGTCATGGTTTTCCGGGCTTGTGATATAAACCAATGACTTAAGCGATCGCACAATTTCCTCCACCTTCTGAAGTGCTGGTGGTGGTGTTGTCTCAATCGGGGTAAGTACGTAAGGGTTTCCGACAAATAGATTCGACACCGCAGCTTCCACACCACTGTATTCCCTTCCTGACATCGGATGACCACCTACAAAATTTTCCCACAGGGGAGCAATGTCTCTAACCACTGGCATTTTGACCGAACCAATATCAGTGATTACGGTATCCTTGTTAAGATAGTTAACTAAATCCTTGACAGTAGAGGCGATCGCGGCTATGGGGGTGCAGATAAACACAACCTCTGCTGTGGCTAGGATACTTAATTCAATACTCGCATTATCAACAATGCTGTGATCAAGTGCGAATTGACAGGTTTGTGGTTGACGAGAGACTCCCAAGACCTGGTGACCTTGTGCTCTCAAGTCCAATCCTAGGGAACCACCCATCAATCCCAGTCCTACAATACCAATTTTCATTATCTCTCACCCGGATTCAGCCTATGCCATGATAAATATTAATTTTTGTTAGATTGTAATGAATGTCAGGGAAATTATCCAACAATATGCAGCAGGGGTAAGAGATTTTACAGCTGCGGATCTTACGGAACTTAACCTAAGCGGCGCTACTCTTAGTGGTGCCGACTTGAGTGAAGCTAACCTGAGTATAACTAACTTAAGTGGTGCTAACTTGAGCGGCACAAACCTCAGCCGAGCCAACTTGAACGTTGCTAGACTCAGCGGTGCCAATCTCTCTAAAGCCAAGTTAACACAAGCACAGCTTAATGTAGCAAATTTGATTCGGTCTGATTTAAGAGGTGCCCAACTGATTCAGGCATCACTGATTCGTGCTGAGATGGTTCGTGGTTCCCTAAGTGGAGCAAATCTAAGCGCAGCAAACCTCTCGGGTGCTGATTTACGAGAAGCCACCCTCAGACAAGCTAATCTCAGCCGCGCTATCTTCAATGAAGCCAATCTAGGGGGGGCAACCCTTAGTCAAGCAAATTTGAAGGGAGCCCACTTAAATGGAACAAATCTGCACAAAGCCGATTTCAGCGGTAGCAATCTCAAAGGGGTTGAAATCAGACAAGGAAATCTCACCTGTGCCAATTTTAGGGGAGCCGATCTCAGTGGGGCAAATCTACGCTGGGCTGATTTAAGTGGAGCAAACCTCAGTTGGGCTGATCTGAGCAATGCTAAATTAAGTGGAGCTACGTTAGTTGGGGCTGATTTGAGCAATGCCAATTTAGTTAATACCAGTTTAGTACACGCTGATCTTAGTAAGACAAGGCTGATTAAAGCCAATTGGATTGGAGCAGATTTGACTGGTGCTACCCTGACTGGGGCAAAACTATATGCCGTTTCCCGGTTTGGTCTTAAAACTGAAGGACTGATCTGTGAATGGGTTGACTTGAGTCCTGATGGCGATCAAAGTCAAATTATCCGTTTGTCTTCCGAAGCTGCCAAAACCTTTTTCAACGAGACCCTGCCAACGGTAAAGATTATCGTTGATACCCCGTTAGACCTCAAAGCGAATTTGGCTTTAGCCTCGATTTATAATCAGATAGCCAATGTTTCTGAAGTGCTCAATCAACCACCCAGCATTGAGGTGAGTGTCCGCAGAACAACCATTACCTTTACAAGCAACAACGCTGACTTATTCATTATCGCTTACTTGGCAATTGTCCCCTTCAAAGATGGAGGTCAAACTCATCGCAATATTGTGACCTTATTAAATAGCCTACCCTCACGATCAATATACACTTTAAGTAATCAAGACAAACAGCAAATAAATAAATTACTTACAAATATTGGCCAAGCTATTGAGCTGCTTAAACCAATTAAAACCCTTAAGTTAGCACCAGAAATAAAATCATCGGCTAACTTTTTTATGGCTCCGACTAAGACAATTATTACTAACTCTAGAGACTACTCATTAAGTATTTATTCTAATCAAGATTTTGGGAAGTATCTGATGAATCAATCAAGCTGGAGTGAGCAATCTGAAGACACTACAACACCATCAAGACCAGTATCAACCCTGCCTCCAGTGAGCCAAATTGTTGCATTTATTAAAGCCTGGGATTATTTGAGCGGTTGATGGTGTAGACAAGACCTAAATCTATTATAGCAATTTCTTATAGCAATTCTCAGCAACGTTTGAGCGACATTGCTTATCCTTTTAAGGCAAAAGGCAATAGGCATGCTAGCAATAGTCAAGAGGGTGTTAAGGGAATCAGCGTCAAAAAAGACTCTACTTCATAAGTGCGATCAACCCTATCAATTAACAGAACCCAATTTTAACCAGATATCTAGCAATCCGTGTAGGAATTGTGATAATTTTTGTTCCCTACTCCCTACTCCCTACTCCCTGCTCCCTGCTCCGAGATCCGCTGTTCCCTTTGCTCTCAATTACTGGTTTAGGAATGCCTAGGAGTGCGTTCGCGAAGCGTCGGCTTTGCCGAATCGCTTATCTTAAACTCAAGTTAATTCAGGTTAATTAGACATTTGCTTTCTCCAAATTCTAATCTGCTGATCCCAACCACCACTAACTAGGGTTTGACCATCCTGGCTCAAAGCAACAGCCACAACATAGCCCGAATGACCATTTAAGGTGCTTTTCAACTGAGCGCTCCTCATATCCCACAACTTAATGGTCTTATCCCAACTACCGCTAATCAGGGTGCTTCCATCTCTAGTCATGGTTACTGACCACACCCCATCTGTGTGACCCGTCAAGGTTCTAGTCAGTTTACCAGTGTTAACATTCCACAAGCGAATCGTGCCGTCCCCTCCACCACTGGCTAAGGTTTTCCCATCCAGACTAATCGCTACAGACGATACCGATCGAGAATGTCCCTTGAAGATACGCACTAACTTACCTGTAGCTAAATTCCACAGCCGAATAGTTGTATCTTGAGAACCACTGACTAAGGTTTTGCCATCAGGAGAGATTTCAACAGAATTCACTGAACCTAAATGTCCGTTAAGGGTATGCAAGAGTTTACCCTTAGGCAGCTGCCAAATCTTAATAGTGTTATCCCAGCTGCCACTAACTAAGGTTTTGCTATCGGCACTGAAGGCTAAAGTCGCCACTGTATCTTGATGTCCAGTCAGGGTAACTAACGGTTTACCGGTGTTAAGATTCCAGATCTTGATCATACGGTCATCACCGCCACTGACTAAGGTTTGACCATCCGGACTAATCACCACAGTATTCACTGCGCCACCGTGACCTCGCCAGGTACGAATTAATTGACCAGTTGACAGATTCCACAGGGAGATAGTGCCATCACTATGACCACTAGCGGCCATCAATCCCTGTACTGATCTCCCTTGAGCAACGGTGCCAATCGCCACAGAACTCACTGAGCCAGTCCCTACTTTAAGGGTATTGGCCAACTTGTAGAAAACTGTTCCGGTCTTGGCAGACGCAGCTGTAGGAGAGACACCGACTTGAGGAGTATGTACAGGAGTTGGCAGTTTCAGCTGAGAGCGCCAGGTTAAATAGGTGTCAATGTCAATGCCAGATGCCACAATTGTGTCAGAATCGCCCACTAATCTGACCATACCATTAATGCCAATTACCCGCCCCTGATGGTCTAATACCGGTCCACCACTCATCCCAATTCTCACCAAATTGGTATAACTCAGAGCATATCCCCTAGGAAGTTTAGAACTAGCATCGGTGAGCAATCCTTCAGTATTAACAAACCGCCGTTGTTGAGAAGCACCTCCAGAACGGGGCCATCCAGCAACATAAACCCTTTGACCTGCACTGATTTGTTGGGAATGCCCTAACCTAGCCACTGGGTAGTTAGAGGTGCTAATGAAAGGTAAGATCGCTAAATCTACCCCTGGCATCCGTCTGATGTAGCGGGAGTCTACAGGATAACGATTACCATCAGGGGTTTGAATCCTGTAGATGCCAGCTTTTTGTAGCACATGAGCACTAGTCAGGATATAATATATATTTCCTTGGCGTTCAACAATTATCCCACTGCCACCCTGTTTTGGACCATCAATCCGGACAGTAACCTGTTGGGCAATAGTTTTAGCCGCTGGTGTTGATATCACCACTGTGGGAATTGCTGCAATGATGGCGATGCTACCAATTAAAAACCCTGGAACTGTTTTAGATAAGATGTTCATCAAGCTTGACCGGAATCAATGGCGACGTTTCCTCTAGTTTTCCCTGTCTTGATGCACCCTATTATCTTTGAGTATTATCTTTGAGTCAGTTTCCAAAACGCTTTAGCAAATCTTTTTCCAACAATCAAATAACTTTCGGTTGTCAAGTGGACATAGTCTTGTAAAGCCAAGTCATCTGTGGTAATCATCCCAGTAGCTGGTAACTGGACTGTTTCCTGTTGCGCTTTCACGGTTTCCCAGTTCGGGAGCTTTTCTGGATCAGTAGTGGTGCCAATTTGAGCAAAAACTACTGGTAACTCAGGTTTCCCTAAGTCTTGACGGAAATCGTTGACTAACTTAACAAATTTATCAGCCCACTGATTAGGGAAGAATCTTCGACTTGGGTAGGCTTGAGGATTAAGGGCATCACTTTCTCCCTGAAAGAATAGTAAACCTTTAATTTCTCCCATTAGTGAAGCTGCATAGGCTCGCTTTAAGCAAGAGCCATACAAAGTATCTTCACTTAGATTTTTTTGCCACTGTTGAATAGTAGAGTCCCATTTAGCACAGGGAATTAAACCAACAATCAGTTCAGGATGGTATTTGAGCAATTCAGTAGCAAACGCCATCCCTGGACTGACTCCAGCTGACTTATCTTCCGAGACGGGATCAACTTGTCCAGTTGGTGAATCAATCGGTTCGGCGGCTAGATGCCAGCGGTAATTGTTTCCAAAGACAAAAACTCTGGGGTGAGTAACAGAACTGGCTGGTGTTACCTTACCACTTCCTGACATATTCGACTGTCCTGCCAAAATAAACAGGGACATCTTCCCTTGAAAATTGGCAGGAACTGGTTTGGTTTGATCATGCTTAGTGGTGGAAGTGCTGAGGATACCGTAGCGTCTGAGCAACTGGTCTACTTGAGCAGACTTTTGTAGTATAATACCTAAAAAAGTACCGATAAGTATACCGATAACTATATAGGAAATTATTGACCAAGCTTTCATGATATTGGATGTTTAGTTGAGATGTTCAACACTTAGGATTTTACGGTTATCGTAGTAATGAAGTCCACAGGATTTTTTCCAACTTCGAAGTTCCCTACTCCCTACTCCCTACTCCCTAATAATTTGCACCTAAAATAATAATTGCTATCATTATCAATGAATTGTGAACTTTGTGGAAGAGATGTAGAGCGATTGACAGTTCATCACCTGATACCGCGACAAAACACTAAGCGAAAAAAGATGAAACCTAGTCCAACGATTACTATTTGCCCTGCTTGTCACCGACAAATACATGCTTTATTCCCAAATACTCGTTTAGCTGTGGAATTGAATACTTGTGAAGCATTAAAAAATGACCCTCAGATGCAGAAGTTTTTAGCCTGGGTCAGAAAGCAAAAGCCTGATAAGCGGGTGAGGGTTCATCGTTCTTAAGCGATCGCGTAGCGTGACCATTCGCGTAGCGTGGCCTTTTGGCCAAGGTCAATCGCATAAGCGCGTTTGTATCTGGGTTGTCAACACACGTATTCGATAAAAAGGCAAAAGGCAAGAGGCAAAAGGCAAGAGGCAAAAGGCAAAAGGCAAGAGGCAAAAGACAAGAGGCAAGAGGCAAAAGGCAAGAGGGGAAAGATATACGGAGTTTTATGGGAGAGTAAAAAAATACCTCTTAGGTTTAGATATCAGCAAAAATGCTATACCTGTCCGTAAGCATTCAGCCGTCAGCCGTCAGCCGTCAGCTAAAGGCTCACGCTACTTGAGGTGCTTTTTGGCACAGGCTTTGGCCTTGGCCAAAAGGCCACGCGGGGCGCGTTTGGCCACGCTGTGCGAACGACGCTGGGACTTCACTCAGATTAAACCAATGGTTACTTGTTGTCTTGATGCAATAGCGAGTGGGGGAAACCCCCAAGACCGCGCTGCATCGCTTATTCAAAAGCTGATAGCTGATAGCTGATAGCTGATAGCTGAATACTTACACCTGTCCTTTTCGTGAAAAGGATCTGTCAATTTGATTTAAACCTCGCTGATTCATGCTTTCAAGCTGCTTGTCACCCGGTGAGAGTCTTGGCTCAAATCACTTGAAAATCCGAGATAGTCTCAATCCAGACCCTTGCGCCACAATGTAGCGGATTATCAGGGCGATACATCACCCGGCAAGGGCCATTGACTTCGACAGTATGACCGTAAATGTTTTTAGAACCTCGTTTTACGGTAAGGGCTTGTTAAAAAACAACTTCATGGTTTTAGAATTAGACAAGGGAGTCTAATATCAGAATCGGAGTACTCATATGGGGAGGCAAAACATTAATCAGTGCAAGTGTTGGGAGTGTCAGCAGGGAAA
>NZ_JAAHHM010000217.1:0-7385 GCF_010692445.1 Moorena sp. SIO3E8
CGCAATGTTGGGAATTAGTTGATAAGTTAATGCGTTTAAGTCGTCATAAGCTCGATAATTATTTACGAGGTATGAGAGCTATGAAGCTTATACAGTCTACTTTTTAGCTCTCATGTCGCCCCCCCAGCATCCAGGTAAAAAGTGTATTATTATGCGAATTAATGAAACAGGAACTTGTGGAACAATATGATCCAAGGTGAATTTAAAGCGGTTTGCAATTCATTTAGGTACAAAGTTCTGGTTTTTTAGGGAGCAGGGAGCAGGGAGCAGGGAGCAGGGAGCAGGGAAGAGGGAAGAGGGAAGAGGGAAGAAGGAAAACAATCCTGTGTACCTGATAGTTATGCAAACCGCCGTAATAGTCGAGGAGAGTTGTTTTTTGAAATTGGCTTGATGTCTGATGATGGAGAGATTTTTGCCGTAATGGCACTGTTAGATACAGGGTTTACTGATGATTTATCATAATACCAAAAACTGCTCGGATATCTTGACTACTGTTCCCTGTTCCGGTGATCCCCTGTTCCCTGTTCCCTTTTTATATCAATCCTATGTTCACATCTCAAATACAAACGCTATATGAGGGAAAGGTGGTTATTGAGGAAGAGGAGTTTACGGTTGAAGTGTTAGGAGGAGATCAACTGGTGAATAGTCTTTTAGGTGTTTTGTGGTTACGAACAAAGCGTTTAGTTGTGGATTTTCCCATGGGAGTGTTAACCCTAGGATAAGCGATGCTCAGCAAAGAGCTGCTATGGGAAAGTATTACTGATAGTTAAAGAGGTGCGTTAACCAAGTGTAACGCACCCGACAAGATCAGGGATTAGCCCAAAGGGCAGTGCTTCGCGATTGACCGTAGGTCACGCTACGGGAACGCACTAATTCGGGATCTTTAGCAAAAGATATTGGTTCTTCAGTACCTTTTATGCTAAACCGACAGGTGAAGTACCCCAACCTGCTTCGCTGAGGTTGGGGCTTCCAATTCTCAACTCAAATCAGGGACGGTCTTATTCGTCTTTGAGGTTTCCCGCTTCATCCGCCGATGCCTCAACCAGAGGAGCGACCCTAGGCCGGGGAACCCGACCTAGGAGGCGCGCGCCTGCTGGAATTGGTCTTACTCAGCGTCCACAGGCAGACATCCGCCTTCCGCAGACGTATAACTTTTACGACAGACTTACCATGGAATTACAGCTCTATGGCTAACCAGCCGGGGCAAGTCTCTTCCCTGAGCTCTGCTAGTACTTTTACACCTTGAAGGTAGCCTTTTAGTCAGTCAGGTGGGTCATCAACCAACTTTATTCTAACACGATTCCCAACAAGTCCTCGTCTCGCTATCCATCCCCACCGTGAAAGACGGTGGGGAATTCCGCGAGTTTTGTTAAAAAACTCAGAAAGCTTACGGTACAAGGGTTCTTAGGCTATTTAACTAGCAAAATATTCTGAATACGGCCTCTTTCCCCTGCTCCGAACGCGCCCCGCGTGGCCCACGGCCTCAGTCCCTTTGCCAAAGTGTTTATTTAGCATGACCGTAGAGTCAAGATATCATCGATGGCACGATAGGTTTTTTTACTGACAATCCCATCAACAATCAAGTGGTTAGGATCAGATTCGTAGAGGGTTTCGTTGTAGTCGCTTTGGAACTTCATTACTACCTGTTCTGTTTGGGAGCCAAACTGTCCGTCAATAACCAAATAATAGCCCATGTAGCAATTTAAGAACTGCTGGAGAAAGCGGACAGCTTGACCGGCTTTTCCCTTTTTCAAAACTGGTAGGTGGGTGACGTAAGCAGCGTTAGCCTGACTAGTTACTTCAGAACCATTAGCTAGTGCCAAACCATTAGCTAGTGCAGAACCATTAGCTAGTGCAGAACCATTAGCTAGTACAGAGTTAGAATTGATAGTGTTAGTTCCCATGATTGATTTCTTTTCCTTAATGATTTGACGTTTACGATGGAAAACCTTGTCAGGTTTCGACATTGGACAAAGTTTTTATTTTCTGTCTTTTGTCTCTACACCTTTAAGACGATCTCAAAAGCCAATTTTGGAATTTTTCGAGTTAGCACCAATTTTTTGATATCGACTCAGGCCATTCACCCCACTTCAAAACTCAAAACCCTTTTGAAGGGTAACTTGTAGCCGTTTGAGTGTGTTTGTTGAAAAAGCGATGCTCGGTACGAGCCGCTACGCGAACCCATTACTGATAGCAAAACAGGTGCGCTACACTTTTTAACGCACCATACAAGATAGGCGATTAGCCCAAAAAGCTAGCGCTACGCGATTGACCCTAGATCAAGCTACGCGATCGCACTTAATAAAAATCTCCCTATTTCCCTATCTCCCTATCTCCCTATCTCCCTAAAAAAAAATCGGTCAAGTTTGGGTTAACCCCAATCCTTGACCGAATTCTTTACTTTAACCTTCCACAAATACAGCTGAGCTGCACTCAACTATCGATAATTTCAGATCAGTTATGACATGATTCCTGAGTTAGTCAGCAACTGCTGAAAAGCAATAACATTCCAACTCATTTTGCTTCATGCTGCTTCATCTTCCTTCACAAAACAACCTTCACCAGTCCTGATTTGCCAGGGGGCAACCCTGGCAAAATCCTATCTTAATCTACGTAAAAATATCGAATCAAAAAGGTCATAACCTCACCAGGATTTCCCGTCGGCTCCGGAGTGCTCCACTCGTCCTGATCCGCATACTTAAGGGAATAAATGGCATTAATTGTTTTGCGAACCTTTTCAGGAGAACCGATCAAAAGGAGCTTGGCTTTCTTCGGTTTAGGACTTTGGTTGTCGGAAGGAGGAAAATTGTTACTCATCTGAAATTATGGATTGATTTTGTGGACACTATTAATTTATAAATAAATAAATATATTGTCAAGAGTTTAGAAAAATTTTTTTTATTAAGAAATCGGGAATCGGGAATCGGGAATCGGGAATCGGGAATCGGGAATTTGCAATAGAGATTAATCGTAGGGTGGGCAGTAATTGAAACCGATAAAATCAGCTGGTAATCGGTTTTATAGGCACTGCCCACCGACATCAAATTAACTAAATTTTAAATAAAATTAATCCTAGGGTGGGCAGTGCATAAGACCAATTGAAAAGCTGATAATCGTTTTGGTACCCACTGCCCACCCTACATCTACATCTACATCTACATCTACATCTACATCTACATCTACTCGGAGGGTGGGCAGTGCATAATAAGCACGTTTTTATCTAGGTTGTAAACAAAAGTATTGCAGAAATTTGCTTCCCTAAAAAAGGCAAAAGCCAAGAGGGTAAAGAGATCCGGATTTTTATTTGACAATAAAAAAAGACCATACAAATTTACATCTCATTTATAAACCCTAGACCAATTGAAAAGCTGACAATCGTTTTGGTACCCACTGCCCACCCTACATCAAGTAAATCAACTCACCATCGGTAACCTCAAAAACAGTGGTTGGGCGATCTGCATTCAGAGGCTGGTGTGTCACACATTGGCTGTTTGTGCATCTTTAGTTTATGGAGGGAAAGAAAATGACAAATTGAAAACTTATGGAAATGAACTACCACGTAAACCTTTTTGGCGGCTCCGAGCAACAGCTCGCCAAGCTGGTCACAGAGTACTGTCGCCTAGTGACCCAACCTGAGTTGTCATCACAAGATGCTCAAAGCATCACAGAGATCCTAAGCTATAGCAGTTACGACCAAGAACTGAACTATTGGCTATGCCAAGCAGATCAGTTAATTGACTACCAACTCAGCACGGGGGCAATACCTGATTACGACTTGGTGGTGAGTTCCCTTTCCATCAAGAACCTTGCTTATAATCTTACGCGGGTTCCCTCCCATCAAGTGACGTTTGAAACTTTTAAGGAACTAGTAACCCAAACCAAACTCAAGCACAGATTTCTCGACCAATATATCAGCTTTAATGAACAACATTTCTCGCGCAAAGCCATTTTTCAAACCACTGCCCTGACCATTTATATGATTGGCTGGAAACCGGGGCAAGGTACCACTGCCCACCACCATGGTCAGTCCCTAGATGCAATCTTCGTCTACGAAGGGGAAATGACCCATCGCTTCCCTAACCAAGACGAGTCCGTAGAGCCTGACAAAATGCCCTCCAGACCTGGCGAGCTGTTTGGGGAGAATGAACTGGTTTGCATTGACCGCAAGCAATGTCACCTAATGGCTAATAATTCCTCCAAAAATCTGGTCACCCTGCACTTTAGATTTGGTACCCCACCAGACAATATTAATTGGGAAACCAATATCAGTGAGTGCAAACCAGCAGCTATTTGGAGCAATTCAAACGAGGACATGGAAGAGATCTGTCGCTTAATGATTGCTTAGCTGTCTAGACAACCCAAACAAATGCATCTCACTGTCTTGATGCAGTCGCTGATGGGGGAAACCCCCGTGAGGCCACTGCATCGCGCTCGTTATAGATTTACAACTTTGAGATGCATCCAATCAACACTATGTAATACTGAGGTAAATGCATGAGTCCTCTACCACCAAAAAACTGGGGATTAACGCCCTTAGATCCTCTACAAGTCCAGTATCTCAAAGGGTACTATGACAAGCTCTTGTCGGGGTGCAAATTGCGGCATCGGTGTGACTCGGACGACATCCTCAGCCAGGTATGGGAGAAGGCAGCGGAAGTCGAGCGCTTAGAACGCCCGATTGAAAACCCCGAGGCGTGGGCGAAGAAAGTTGGGGAGCGCATTATTTTGCAAAAGAAAAGGAGGGAACTATCGGAAAAAAAGTTAATCCAGAATCTCGGGCACATGATGCAAAGCCAAATTTTTGGTAGCCCAAGGGACGACCTTGACTGTGATGGCACACTAGGACAGATCCTAGCTTTAGCCCTCAAGGAACTCAAGCAAACCAAGCCGGACTTTCACCAACTACTGGTCATGCGATTCTTTCGTGAGCTGAGCTGGGAGCAGATATCGTCAGAGTTGGAACCAGACACTGCCATTACCAAAACAACTATTAACAAGGTGCGTCAGAGGGGAAGTCGCGCTTTGAAAAAACTGAGGGAAATTTTCTTTCTTAAGCTTAAGAAGTGATAATTTTCTGGATGTAGCGACCCGAAATAAGGCTATTTTTGGGGGCACATTAAAGGCAAATATAGCAGTTATCAAGTTCTCAATTGCTTGATGTACTTCGTCCTGGGTTAATGGGAATAGGGTTAAGAGTGTGGGGTTAAGAGTGTGGGGAGTGCCTAACCCGGGCGCGGGTAAGGGGTGGAGTGAGAAAAAATCCTGTGTACCTCATGAGTCTTAGACTTGCTATAAGTACGTCAAAGCTTATCTGTTAGGACTGACGCAAATCCCTCAATTTAATGCTACCTGTAGGGTGGGCAAGGTTTTGCCCACCCTACCCATGGAGTCTGTGCGTAAGTCCTGTCTGTGTAACTCAAACGTTTTGTCACATAATCAGGATCTACGCATCTAACTATTAGAAGCGAAAAAAGTAAACTTAATGCACTTTTTTCGGTTTGCAAGTGATTTGATTTTTATTAAGGGTGCATAGTCAACAGTGCAAAGTCAACAATAACCAGGCATAAAACCAGGATTTACTGGAATATTTACAGTTTATACGGGCGTAATAATTCGTTTTAACTGCTATTTTTTGATACCAAATATAATCAACTTACAACCGTTTAAGCTGGCAAGATGGTTTAGTTTGTGGGTCTCCAAAACCTAACTTACATAGTTGAGCCATTGTCTTAAATATTTTCAGTAAACTACTGTCAAGCTTTGGTTAGCTTTGCGAGATATTCTCTTTATTGTAGTCTGGACTTGAGGGTTATAATCATGAAATGCGATCAGATTTATTGTCCCTGGATTCAGGATTCTCAAAACGCAGATCATTACGTCTGTCTAAAGTGCAATCGTGAACGCTATATCAACGAAAGTCGTCCTGGATCAGTAATCTTTGTTTGCGTAGCAATAGCTTTCATAGTTGTTGCTCTCCTCAGCAATGATGGCGAGATTCAACATCCAGAAAATCAACACCGAGCAACTCGAATAGAGATGGGTCGAAAAAATCAAGTCCGATACCGGGACTTGTCGCCGACGGCTAACCTCTAGGGCGTGTTTTCAAAGTTTTCCGCAAGATTATGATCCCCCCCAGCCCCCCTTAAAAAAGGGGGGAGCCATACTCAAAGTCCCCCTTTTTTAAGGGGGATAATGGGGGATCTCCGAGGCCAGAAAACACGCCCTAGTACCTCTGCGAAATTCCCAGGGTAGCCTAGGATTAGGCGATCGCCAGATTCCCTTCTTCTGCGCCTTCCTCCTGGTGTATCTAGGGAGTAGGGAATAGGGAGTAGGGAACAGGGAACAGGGAACAGGGAACAGGGATGCAGTGCTATAGTAGGCGGAGCAGTTGTAATCTATGGTTTTCAGATTACCAGACTCTGGTGGGGATTTTTTGCGTACGCATTTCTAGCCCCTCAACAGTGACCAGAATTATTCTGGATCAGCCTCAGATATATAACAATCAAAAAAAATCGGTCAAGTTTGGGTTAACCCCAATGCTTGACCGAATTCTGTACTTTAACGTTTTCTGTCCGGACTAATCATCCCACCCTCAGAAAAGTTAATAGAAACAAATAATCAGGTTTTGGCACTAACAAATAATGGTGCATTCATACCAATCAATGGCCTGATTTATATGTTACAAAAATCAGAGTTTAAAACCACTTAATTTCTTGGCAACCACCAGGAATCTAGTCAAGAAAATTTTCCTAAACCTTCCTTGATTAAGTGAAGAAAGTGCTAAAATATTAGACGAAATCCGAACAGTTAGTATCTGAATTATTGCCCATTTTTTACCGATAGATAAATATCTAATAAATTAAATTTGTTAAATTGTAGACTAATCCACCATATACATAGATAATTCAGGAAGGTAACAGATAAGTATGGATATTGAAAAAATAACACACACTCTCAAAAAATTCAAGGATGATACATCTGGTATTCAGGGAGTCGTCATTGTCCAAGAAAATGTTTTGATAATCACCGAAACACTTATCGGTAATTGGGATTATAACGTTGCTAAAAGCATAGCTGGGGTGATGGATCACTTAACCAAACGTATTTGTAATAAATTGCAATGGGATCCGGCTCAAAATATTTGTGTTAGATCTTCTAAAGATGGCTACATTACGCGGGTACCATGCGGTTCCCATAAGTTCTTGTTAGTTAAAGCCAGTAGTAGTATCAGCCAAGGGTTGTTAGAATCTGAAATCGCTGAAATTATCGACGACATTAAGACTTATATCAATGCTAAATCCTCTAGTAATAATGGAGAAACAATAACTGATAACGAAGATAACGATGACGACGATGACCAGGGATTATTTGGTAGATAATGGCGG
>NZ_JAAHHM010000218.1:0-7376 GCF_010692445.1 Moorena sp. SIO3E8
GTTCTTTTAGCTCTTGCTTTTCTTCCGGACTCAAGTTCATGAGTTTTAGTAATTATTAGAAACTATTTATCATTAATAATATCATGATATCATGATTTTGGTATTTTTGCAAAACTGAGATGCACCCGAACTTTGTACCTAACAGCAATTGCAAACCGCTATATAATGACTAATCACAAAAAGGGAAAAATTTACATCGTAGGTGCTGGTCCAGGAGATGTTAACTACTTAACCGTAAGGGGGCAACAACTACTGACTGAAGCTGAAGTGTTGGTCTATGATGCTTTGGTAGATTCCCTTTTATTGCAACTGGTGCCCTGTGATTGTCAACTGTTTGATGTTGGGAAACGGGGTGGACGCCCTTCTACACCCCAAGCTACGATTAACCAACTACTAGTAGACCAATGCCAACAAGGCAAGCAAGTGGTAAGGCTAAAAAGTGGTGACCCGTTTATTTTCGGGCGCTCTAGCTCAGAAATTCAGGCATTGATTGCTGCTGAGTGTCAGTTTGAGGTGATACCAGGCATTTCCTCAGCCCTAGCAGCTCCCTTACTAGCGGGAATTCCTTTAACAGACTCAGTTTTGAGCAAATGCTTTGCGGTTGTCACTGCTCATCAGCCAGAGCAACTAGATTGGGAAGCACTAGCAAGAATTGACACCTTGGCGATTTTAATGGGAGGACGTCATCTAGCAGAAATTGTCCAGCAACTGCAAAACTATGGGCGATCGCATCAGACCCCGATTGCTCTGATTCGGAATGGTGGACGCCCCCAGCAACAGGTTTGGCTGGGTACTTTAAGCACTATTGTAAACCAAACCCTTGGTATCTCCCTCTCACCTGTGGTAATTGTAGTTGGTGAAGTAGTGGGGTTAAGGGCATTTATGGGATTACCTGATCAAGACCAGTTGCAAGACGAGTTGAACAGTCAAGGTTGTCAAGACAAGCATCAACCGGCAACTGAAACTACTAAGCCGCTTACTGGAAAAACCGTCTTAGTTACCCGTTCCGCTAGTCAATCCCAGAAATTTAACCAGCTCCTGGAACAAGAAGGAGCGACTATTATCGAAATGCCCACCTTGGTGATTACTCCTCCTTCCAGTTGGGCTGGATTAGATTATGCGATCGCTAATCTCGCTAACTTCGATTGGTTGATTCTCACCTCTAGCAATGGGGTGGATTACTTTTTTAAACGATTACTGGATAATGGTAAAGATGCCCGTGCTTTAGTCGGGATTAAGATTGCTGTGGTGGGTAAGAAAACTGCTGCGAGTCTGAAACAACACAATTTACAACCGGAATTTATCCCACCAAACTTTGTAGCTGATTCTTTGGTAGAACATTTTCCAGAGTCTTTAACTAACAAACAAGTGCTTTTCCCCCGAGTCGAAACCGGTGGGCGAGAGGTGTTAGTAAAAGAACTAACCGAAAAAGGTGCTCAAGTGGTAGAAGTTGCTGCCTATGAATCTCGTTGTCCAGATTACATGGCTCCTGCTATTTTAGATGCTTGGCAACAGAGAGCAATAGATATTGTTACGTTTGCTAGTTCTAAAACCGTCAAGAATTTTTACAAACTTCTCAAGCAAGCCTTTAACTCTTCAACGGAAACTAACCTACCCCACTCTAATGCCGACAGCGAACAATCTGCACCCTCAAAAACTCTCCATTCCCTTTTAGACAATGTCTGTATCGCTTCCATTGGTCCCCAAACATCCGAAAGCTGTCGCCAGTTGTTAGGCAGAGTAGATGTAGAAGCAGTTGAATATACTTTAGAAGGTTTAACTGAGGCGATTGTAGCATGGGAGACTGAGAGAGGGGGAAAGACATAGGGTGCATCTGATTGGTGGAACAGGCATCAGGCGTGGAACAGGCATCTTGCCTGTTTCAATCCCTACTAAACAGCCTTATTTGCCAGAAATAGGAGTTTTATATCATCTCAGAATAATTACCCTTAATAATAAAAATCTCCCTCGGTGCGCTTTCCGTAGGCGAATTAAATTCGCCACGGGTCGCACCGCTCCCTATCTCCCCATCTCCCCACATTCCCCTCCTGGGAGGGGTTAGGGGTGGGTCCCACCCTCTCCTTAATTATGGGTATTCAAGCAGACTTGATATTAGGGCTTTTCCCCAAGGATGAGAGTTGTTTGTGTAGGCAAAGGAATAACCTTAATATTTTTAAATCCTGTCTTTTCGAGCCATAGGGCAATTTCTTCTTTAGAGCGATTGCCCGATTCGGAATGAAAGCCAATCATTAAGTACAGTTCCATCATTGTACTGCGCAATGACTGCTTAGGATTATCTTCTGGATTTATAAACTCCTGCACGATCAGCAATCCACCTGGCAATAGAGCATCGTAAGCTTTGGACAATAGCCTCAGACATTGCTCCGGAGATATATGACGCAAGACTGCAGAAAGCAGAACAACATCATAGTCCTGATCAAACTCAGTGGTATGAAAATCCGCCGGACATAGGGTAATTCGCTCTTGGAGATTGTATTGCTTCAAGAGGCTGAGGGCGATTTCTAAAGGTTCTTTGAGATCGACAACTACAGCTGTTAAATTAGGATTAGCATTACAAAGAGCAATGCTGTAGCTTCCAGAGCCTCCCCCTAAATCCAGCATTTTACGCCTATTGTTCAGGTTAGTATATTCAGCCAGCACTGCTCCTTGTCCTGCCATAGCTAGGTTATGCCGACCTTTGATATAGCTTGTCCAATAGGTAGCAGCATCAACAAAACCATTCTCAAAGGGAAAATCTGGTCTGCCTTCACGGATGAGCTGGTCTAGATTGCCCCAAGTGTACCAGAAATTGGTAATATGGACTATGTAATCACCTTGATACTCTGGCTTGTTTGGTATTAAAAATTTAGAAGCGACTTGAGAGTTTTTAAAATTACCCTCTTCTTTTTCCAGCAGACCTAATCCAGCACAGGATTCAAGAAAAGCTTGGACAAAACCAGGATTAGCTTTGAGGTGATCGGAGACTTCTAGGGCAGAAATAGGTTGTTCCAGTAAAGGAAATATTCCAAGTTTTATCGCCGCTCTGAGAACCGCAGAGTTCCAGAAGCTAAAACATATATTGTCGATGGTGTCCTTCATTTATACTTATCCTAAATCTACATCCACGTTATTGTCAGATAGTGTTAGAGCTAGTTAAATTGGCCAAATTATACCTCTTGATATAATTTCTCATAAAACGGCAGACAATCTTCCACTATAGGTATTAGGTCATCAGGTATATTGATCGCTTTTTCCTCATAAGGAAGAAAACCGCTAGAATTCCTCACTGTGGAATACCAACTTGGGGCAAAGGATGACAATGATAAGTTTGAGTCTTTTAGTTCAGGTTCCCAACTCAGCATTTTTTCAGAAAATGTTACCTCCAAGTTTGCGCATAACCTTTTCAGAATATCTTTGGGATTTCTGACAAACTCCGTTGAGTCAATAACCAGCGGGGAGTTTCCTGTCAATGCTTTAACGTCTTGAAATATAGTGTAAAGGTCTGCTATGCCGATATCATGGAACGTTACGTTCCCCAAAACTTTGTACCAAGATAAAACGATCTCTTTAGGGTCTCTAATCAAAAAAACGTTATGAAGAGATTTAAGCCAGTCTCTGGAAAATTCCGGGAGAGCATGTTTTGCAATGTGTTTTTGGAATGAAAAAGATGCACTATTGGGTAAACTTCCAGTAATTTGTTGAATTACCTTCTCATAGTTGCTTTCAGTGGATTCAATAATTTCTTGACGATGAGGATGATTGAAACCATGTTTCAACAGGTACGGAGCATAAAATGGTTCATCAAAAATTAGACAACCATCTAACTGTTCAAAAGCTCTCGTCATCAGTGTTGAACGACTTCTCGGGCAAGTCCATAGGGCAATGTGTTTATTTGTTGTCATCCTGTTTATTCCTTTCTCAACTCCAAAATTAGGCATTAGATTAACGCTGCTCAAACAATCTAATTTGTTCTGCTCCCACTCTTTGTTTCAATGGTTTATAGGATTAAGGCTTGGTCTGGTAAAGGTTTGATTGCTCTATAGTCTCGACCAACTAAGAAGTCAGGACGCGGATTGTCTACGGCAATCGGAATATTGTCAATACTATTATAGGTTATAATTGCAATTTTTCTCGAAAATGGAGAAATATTATTAGCTGAGCCATGAACGCAATTAGGATGAAAAAATAACACAGTTCCCGGTTTACCTTTGGGCGCTTCTATTCCATATTTTTCTACTAGCTTTATAATGGTTTGTTCTGGGGTAGTGTATTTAAGGTTGGACTGAAAACTCGATATCCATTTGGAGTCTTCTGAAGCAGCATAATCTTGCTCAATTTGGTTGAGAGAGCTAATTACTCCTTCTTGATGGGAACCAGGAATAAGACAAAGCGGTCCATTGAATTCGTTTACTTCTTCTAGAAAAATAACAACATTTACCGCTCGTGGTGTTGGCATTCCATCTTCTTTTTGCCAAAAGATATAATCTTGATGCCACGGCCATAGATCACCACTAAAGGCAGCTTTGAAGTTAATTTTTAATTGATGTATGTAGACTTGGCTGCCAAGAAGTTGCATGGCTGGCTCAACAATTAGAGCGTTTTTTGATATCTTATCCAACAAGCCATTTTCAGTTGGATCTTCGTGGATACCTCTTACTGTCGCTTGATCTTCTTCTAAAACTGTTCCTGGTGTATTTTTCCAATAAACAGTTGATAATTTAGCTGTTATCGCTTTAATCTGAGCTTTATCAAAAAGATTATCTAACAGCAAAAAACCATTTTATTGGTAAGTTTTTTGTTGCTCTTCTTGTAGGTACATATCTCAAACTCCGATTTAAATTAACTCAACGACTCCATCGACTTCAGTCGATGGGTTTATTTTCGGACTGAATGTCCTCCACTGGCGAAAGCCGCTTATTATTGTATCAAATCTCTTGAGGATATCCGATACAATAATAAGCCTCCGACTTGAGTCGGAGGTAATTGAAAAAGTAATCCAAAACCTTCGACTAAAGTCGGAGGATGGAAAACATCGACAAAAGTAAGGTTACAATACATGCCTTCGGTAAAAATATTATCATATCCCTTTTCTTTGACTTTGCGAAAACATCTGCCATTTCCCAGTTCTAGAGCTGAGAGTATATTAAGCGATCAGCCTCCGGCATGGCTTCCCTCTCCGGCATGGCTTCCCTTACGCCAGATTTTTGTCTAATAACGTTAGGATTCAAGTGTGGAGAGACCGGATGAGGATAGGAGGTTGGGTTAAATCACCCGATTGAGCCATAAGAGTTTGCTCCCGTAGCGTGACCTTCGCTCAAAGAAATCCATCACCGAACCTTCCTGGAAGCGAGAAATTTTGAAGACGGTGAGTAAATTAGCGGTCTGCTCAAAACCTTGGAGATAACGAGAGTTACCACTAACCTTGCCCTTGGTCACTGCCAAAGGTAAAGACCTCTGTACTCTCTATAAAAATCCCCTTTGCCCCTCTGGGCTTTGGTTTCAGCCTTAACTAAGTGCCATTTGAATTAAATCCTTTTTAATGGAATCCCACAACTAACAAGAAGCCAAAATGGCAAGACAGAAAGAATTTATTTAGATAGATTAATCCTGTCGAAGATTTTACAAGGTTACCTAATTAGGTAATCCCAATAACTCACTTTTTTGAACAGGAGATTTTTCCCATGGATAAGTATCTAACCACTGATTTGGAGTTCATCGCAAATTTGTCAGAGGATGAACTCAAGGAGATTGCAGGAAGCCAAGGCAGATCTAAAGACTTTGGCAAGGGCAAAGTTGATGATGACCGCGATGATGAACGGGATGATCATGACTTTGAGTTTAAATTTGATGACGATGACTTTGACTTTAAATTTAAGTTCACAATACCTAAGCGCTTTGTGCCTAAGAAGAGTCCTTTTGTGATTAAAAAGTTTCCCGTTAACTTTAATCGCGTTTTTGTCTTTAAGCAGGTTTTTACCATTAAGAATCACTAATACTATAGCGTTTGTATCTGGGTTGTGAACATACTCCCAAAGGCCAAGAGGCAAGAGGCAAGAGGCAAGAGGCAAGAGGGGAAAGAGATCCTCACTTTTATTGTCCAATAAAACAAGACCATACAAGTTTACATCTCAAATACAAACGCTATAGTTCAGGTTATGGATGCTAGACTTTAGCTATTTGGGATAAGAGAAGATTACTCAGAAGGCTTAATAGTGGCGTAGTTTGCTAAGGTTGGATTTGATTAAAGATTAGATCAAATCCAGTGTCTTGATGCAGTCGCTCATGGGGATAGACTGCATCGCTACCTAAAATCCCTCTATAGTTAATTAACTCTTGCCTCTTGCCTCTTGCCTCTTGCCTTTACTTAAGGGATTTTATTAACAACTCAAAGACCAATTATATATAACCTACTAACACCCTCAACACTCAAAGGTTGCTAACCCCAAATAGCGAACTCCTGACGGGGTAATTTCAAAGCGACAAGGCAACACTTCCAAACCATTACTAACTGCTTCTCTTAAGAGTTTACCATAGTCTTGGTCATACTTATCACCAGGAGAAAAGTGCAAACAATCAGCACGATTAATAAAATAAAGCATCACGGCTCGTGCTTCAGGAAGTAGTGCCATTAGTTCTTGCAGATGTTTTTGTCCACGAGTAGTAACTGTATCAGGGAATAAAGCACGATTCTCTTCAGCTAAGGTAGCACTTTTCACTTCTAAATAAATCGGGCGCTCTGAGCCAGTCAGTAAAAAATCCACGCGGCTTTTCCGTTCTTTTCCGTAACGCACCTCAGGGCGAATTTCGCTGTAGCTGTCCGCTAATTCGGGAATCAGTTTTTGTTCCAACGCTAACTTAATCACTCGATTAGGTAAAGCCGTATTAACCCCTACCCAAGTGGGTTCATTGTCCTTGACCTGAATCATTTCCCAAGTGTATGGTAACTTCCGCTTTGGGTTATCACTATGGGACACTTGTACAGGAGAGCCAATGGTTGAAACTCCGATCATTGGGCCAGTATTGGCGCAGTGAGCAGTAATAATTTCCCCTGATGGCAGTTCAATATCTGCAAGAAAGCGTTTGTAGCGTTTGAGTAAAGTTCCAGCTTTTAGAGGTGGGTAGGAGTAAATCAAGTTATTGTCATTAGTCATGGAAAATTGTGGATTGGTTAATTGGTTAAGGGAGTCGGGAATTTAGAATTTAGAATTTAGAATTTAGAATTTAGAATTTAGAATTGGGAATCGGGAATCGGGAATCGGGAATCGGGAATCGGGAATCGGGAATCGGGAATCGGGAATCGGGAATCGGGAATCGGCAACAGGGAATCGGGAATCGGGAATCGGGAATCGGCAACAGGGAACGCTAATATTACTCCC
>NZ_JAAHHM010000219.1:0-7209 GCF_010692445.1 Moorena sp. SIO3E8
CAGAACTGATTGGGGCAGCAGTTCCAGAGCTTCAAAGCTATTTGGGATAGCTGGCGGTTTGATTTCCATGGTTCTACACTACTACTCATCCTTCCCTTTTTGTCAACCCCATCACCTGAATGCTTACCCTAGTCTGGCTATCGAGAAGAGATTGAACAGGTAATTGGTAAATTACCTATTCAAATTTGATTGCATAACTTTTTCCTGAATCAGTCAAATCTGGTTTTATGGAATGGCTTAATAAAGAGGTTTCTATTAAAGGTTGAATTTAGAAATGAAAAAAGCTACTTGGCCTTATCTTAAACCAGCTACTAAAGAAGCAGTTTAACAAGCTATTGATGAAAAAGGTATGCCATTAATATCCAAATTTCATCTCTTCGTCCAGTGTGCCTACTCTCTCCTTCGGAGGCTGTTCGAGATTGAGCTCACCTAGAGCGGGAATGGCTATAGTTGTGAATTTGATTGGTGGATTTCTGATTGCAGAAAAGGCTAAGCGCATTCTCGTAAGGGCTCAATGCTCGCGTATCGCATTTTTTCCAGTTTATGCCACTCTTATATTTTTGCTCAGACCAAATATTATACTATTTTTAGTTTTTACTGGTAATCTACCATTTTGACGGTTCAAAATTCCGTATTTAAAGATACACTTTATTTGGATTTGTCCACAAAGACTTTTATTCAGCTTGATTGGCCTATTGGCCACGCTACGCGATCATATCACCGATTAAATCAAGGTAGGTTGGTCACACAAGTTGCTGGAAAATAGCATGGCTGAACAGAACTATTTTGATTCGGGTGTAAGCAGTGAGGCAATCAACTCAACAAGGGCGTGAATCTTGCCCAGTTGCCGTGGAAAGAAAAGATCCCCGTGCAAAACATTAAACCTATGACACAGTTAACCAACTTAAGACAACCGACAGTACCTATTAATAGTAATCCAAAACATTATACTGCATTGTTGCAGTTATGACAACCTGTTCAAAACTATTCCTACAGTCACTTTAGTCCCTTTATAAAAAGCTATCTAACATTGACCAAAGGCAATCTTAATCGGTTGCCCCCCATTTTACTACCCAAAACCCCCTGCCAATAATCAGAGGCTTCACCGAATCTTCATCTAAGTTTATTATTGTTTTTTATTGGCATGCTAGTTTGGTTCTGTATTCACCAATACAGAACTATCACCCTTGTCTGTCAACAGTTTCATGTAGCTTAAGCCCCTCACCAATGGAACTAAAAGCTGTGATCTAAGCATTTGGTTCTTTTGAGGATGGCTTGTGATCACGGTGCAATCGATTAGCCCAAATTCCGGTTTGATTACCCTTGTTATTGGTTAGTGTTTGAGGTGTCCACACCAGTTTGATCAGCCACGATATCAGCGTGCCTTTTGGCAAGGGGTTGATCATCCCGGGAATTTGGATGAGTTGGCAGACAAACGTTGCTCAACCCTGAACGTTGTCCAAGGAGAAGAAATCCCAATGCAAAAGCTAGAACTAGAGACAGAATCTCGGGAGCAGACCCTACTGAAAAAACTGTCTCAGAGCAAGCTTGACAAGATACCTTTGGGGTTTTGCACTGCCTTTTGGCAGTTATGGAAGCCCTATCACCAGTATCTTTACAGTCGTTGCCTCCAGTGGATGGGAAACAACCATACCGATGCTGAAGAAGCCCTATCCAGAGCTAGTCTCAAAGCGTGGGATAAATTGCCAGACTATGCTGGAAAGATTACTAATTTCAAAGCCTGGCTGACTCGACTGACCTATAACCTCTGTATGGATATGCATCGAGAACGGAAACAACGGGCAAGAAATACAGACACTCTTGAGGAGATAGCGATCGCACAATGCCAGATCATCAACGAAACTGATTCATGTCCTCTGTCAGCTATCCTTTCTGTGGAAATGGAGATGTACCTCCGGGATGCGATCAATACGCTACCTATCAAACATCGCACTCCCTTGCTCCTGCACTACTATCAGGAAAAGTCTTATGAAGAGATTGCCCAACACCTTGCTATCTCCCAGGACAACGTTCGTAAGCGAATTCAACGGGCACGAGAAATGCTACAAAAGCAGTTGCATCAGTATTGTTCAGAGTATTGTTCAGAGTTGAATGGTTCTGAGGTGGAAAGGACGCGATCGCATAAATCTGCCAGATCTGACTCTCCAGTCCCGATGGGTATGGGCTGCAGTTTAGAATCAATCGATTACAAGATCACTACTACCTGTCTCGAAGCACTACCCGAGTGCTGGTTCCAATCATCCAGCCTGATTGCGTAGCAGGGCAAGGTGTTATAGCGCTGCGCCCAGGGAATCGGGAATCGGGAATCGGGAATCGGGAAAGAGAGTGTGGGGAGTGTGGGGAGTGTGGGGAGTGTGGGGAGTGTGGGGAGTGTGGGGAGTGTGGGGAGTGTGGTGTTATCCTGGCTAATCCCGACTCCTGACTCCTGACTCCTAACTCCTGACTCCCGACTCCCAACTCCCGACTCCCGACTCCCGACTCCCGACTCCCTAGTCAAAAAAAAAGCTCCAAACTCAAAAAATTTGTCACAAACCCCATGGTGAGATCGTTTTATATATAGAAGCCAAGGAAAGTAAGCAGAGCATCCCGAACAGGGCAAATGCATTCCCTAAAGCTGGGAATCAGCCAAGGTGGGATGTCTGTTTACCTAAAAGTTGGTTTTAAATTGATCAATTGGGATATTATATCGGATCAACATGTCTAAAATCAAGAAAATTTTTGCCGCTTTTACCCAGTCAGCTCTTTGCGTCCTGTTGACTGCTTCCCTAGTATTGGGCTTCGCTACCAGTGCATTTGCTGGAAATATCGAAACTGTAGAAGCTGGTCCAATCTGGAGCAATGCTGATGCTCAAGGCAAATGCCCAGCAACTTGTGAAAATTACGACTCAGGCTACAAGTGGAATGGTCAGTGGTGGACCACTGAATGGGGCGAGATGTCAGTTTGTCAATGTGCCAAGTCTCCTGTAGCAATCGAAGCTGGCCCAATCTGGAGCAATGATGATGCTCAAGGCAAATGCCCGACAACTTGTAGTGATGCTGGCTTCGGCTACGAATGGGATGGTCAGTGGTGGACCACTGAATGGGGCGAGATGTCAGTTTGTGAATGTGTAGTGTAATCAACTAACACTTTCTCAAATTACTAACAGAGTGTACAAGCTAACTCTAGCTGTGTCTGTGAGAGCACTTGCGCATTAACTTGATTATTTCCCTAAGGTAGGGTGGGCAGTTAATTTGCTCATCCTACCTCTAGGCTGATTAGACTTGATCTAACTTACCGATTTGTTGGATAGTTTTATAGATAGATTTTTATTGATTTAGCAGTCAACATAAAATGAAACAGTTGTATCGGATTTCCATAACTATTGTTAGCTTATTCCTGTGTTTGGTCACTTTGAGCAGTTGCAGCAACAACCTTGCTAACACTGATCAACTAGAAGGGCAAGTGTTAAGCATTATCCGGAATAATCCAGAGGTGATTTTAGAATCGGTGCAGGCTTACCAGCAGGAAAAACAGCAAGAGCTAGCCCAATCCAGGCAAGCATTTTTGCAGCAAATGATGACACAGCCAACATCGATAATTGGGAATTCTCCTACTACTGGTGTGGCGGAAAATCAAGTTGTCCTGTTGGAGTTTTCTGACTTTCAATGTCCATTTTGTGCCGAAGCTAACCAAAGCGTAAAGGATTTTATGGACAAACATTCCGATCAGGTAACCTTAGTATATAAGCATTTGCCTCTGACTCAGATTCATCCTCAAGCACTCCCTGCTGCTAAAGCAGCTTGGGCGGCTTTTCAGCAAGGGAAATTCTGGGAGTATGAAGATGCCCTGTTTGAGCAGCAAGATAACTTGGATGAAGAATTGTATGTGGCGATCGCCCAAGATATTAATCTCGATCTAGAGCAATTTAATCGCGATCGCATCAGTGTTGGAGCCGAAGCTGCCATTAGGGACGATCTGAAATTAGCCCAGACCTTAGCTGTTAATGGTACTCCTTTCTTTGTGTTCAACACAGAAGTACTCCAAGTTCCTCTCAACCTATCAGAAATGGAGAGTATTCTGGCACAGGTCAGATCATAATATAGTATTTCTATTTGAGTTGTAAAAACACGTTTTGCGGCAAGAGGCAAAAGGCAAGAGGCGTAAGGATTCAGGTCACAGGGATCGCTGCAAGGCCAAAGAAGGGAGCTTCTTTAAAGTCTGCGGGATTGACTTTGAAGCAAACTAGGGTAAAGTAAACACATGAGTCACTCACCAGTTCCGCTAACTCCAGAAAGCCTAAACCAGTTGTCAAAAGCGGAACTGGTAAAGATGCTATTGACTCAACAGAAAGTGATTGAGGAACTACAGCTAGAAATTGAGAAATTAAAGCTGAGTCGGGACCCACGATAGTAAGACTTCCTCCAAACCCCCATCAACTGATCTACTGAAAAAATCCGAAAAAGCCCTAAAAAAGGAGGATTGTCCCACCTCTGAGGCCAAAAAGAGAAAACCCGGAGGACAACCAGGTCATCGGGGAAAAACTCGTAAAGGGTTTTCCAGAATAGACCGAACCGAAATCTTGCAACCGTCTGTGTGTAGTCAGTGTGGTCAAAGAGAATTTTTAGATCAACCTGTATTGGTAGACACTCAACAAGTAGCCCAACTGGTGAACAAACCAATCGAGGTAGTTGAGTACCATCGTTACCATTGTCAATGTAGGGGCTGTGGTGCGGTAACATCAGCCTCTTGGTCTGTTGAGATGATACCCGGACAAGATTTAGGGGTCAAGCTACAAGCTTTTCTGGGATGGTTAGGGAATTATGGACATCTCCCCTATAAAAAACAACAAGAGATGTTATGGGAATTGGGCAAGATTGAGATCGGTAATGGGACTTTAGTCAACACCAATCAACGGGTTGAACTGGCGATTAAACCTCATGTTGAGCAATTGTCAGAATGGGTAAAAACAGAACAACCGTCTATTCATGTAGATGAAACTCCTTGGCCTGTAAAAGGCATTAAGGAATGGCTGTGGGTCTTTAGCAATCGAGATTTTTGTCTCTTTCGGGCTGCTGACACCAGGGGACGTGTCGAACTGGAATCTCAGTTGGGCAGTAAATACAGGGGTGTTCTTAGTAGTGATGACTTGAATGTGTATAATGGCTATCCAGTCAGCGCTCAACAGAAATGTTTAGCCCATCTACGTCGTCATTTTCTGAGGTTAATCAAACAGCCTGGACTACACAACCGAGCGATTGGAGAAGCACTCGTGAGTCTGATTGATGAAGCTTTTCGCCATTATCGCCTCTGGCCAGAAAATGGCGATGAGACAGAGTACCAACAGTGGGTTAGGGAATTCAAAACTCAGATACAGTTAACTCTAGAAACCTGGTGGTCGGTGGCAGGAGCCGAAGCAGGTAAGTTACTGCGCTCTCTCAAACAGAAGGCTTCCCAATGGTGGTATTTTTTAGACCATCCCCAAGTTCCACCAGATAATAATCTCGCCGAGAGGTCTTTACGTTTGGCAGTGACCAAGCGTAAGGTTAGTGGTGGCTCTCGTTCTGAAGAACGTTTCGAGCAGACCGCTAATTTACTACACGACCAGTCCAAACTTGCCGTTTTCAAAAACGGTCGGTGATGGATTTTTTGACCTTTGGTCACGCTACGCGAACGAGCAAGCTCTTATGGCTCAATCGGGTCATTTAACCCAACCTCCTTCCCTCATCCCTTTTCTCCACACCTGAATCCTTACCAAGAGGCAAAAGGCAAAAGGCAAAAGGCAAAAGGCAAGAGGCAAAAGGCAATAGGCAATAGGCAATAGGCAAAAGAGATCCGAAGTTTTATTGGACAAAAAAAAATACCGTCAGCCGTCAGCCGTCAGCCGTCGGCTGATATAGCAATCCTAAATCATTTGTCAAATCACTGGACTGCTTAAAATTAGCTGCTTCTTCCTTATCATCTGCCTTCTGCCTTCTGCCTTCTGCCTTCTGCCTTAAAGCAGCCGATTTATTTCACGAATCAGATAGGATTGCTATAGCTGATAGCTGATAGCTGATAACTTAATACTTACGCCAAAATTTTACTTTTAGTTACAAAATTAGTGACAATTAGTGACAAATTACTGTGACTTTGCCAGGATGATAGAGCAATCTTTACAACAGATAATCAGAACAGGACTAACTGTTTCAAGGGAAAGGTTACTGCTAAATGTCAAGAAGCCCTACCACATGCTTAGTACCAATCACCCAAGCTTCTGGGGTGGAAATGAGCGCTCACCTGGTCTTAGATAGTAAACCAACTAGACAAGGTCTGAAGCTAAACACATTAAATAAGTATATCCAGCAGCATCCTACAGGATGGAAGAAACGTCGAGAACTGGCAAAGCTGCTGTATACTATGGGTCGCTGGCAGGAGGCAATTGAAGAGTATCGCCACGTCATAGAAAGCCAGCCCCAATTAATTGACGTACGGCTGCAACTGGGCAAGATATTCCAGTTGATGGCCAGAAAGGCTGAGGCCATTGAAGTGTATCAAAGTGCCTTGCCCTGGTCGGGGAATATTGCCACTCAGCACCATGTGGCTGGCTTGATTGAAGTCTGTCGCGGACGCCAAAGGCAGGCAGCAAGGCTGTTTTCTTTAGCAGCATCCACAGAACCAGACAACCCAGCTCATGGCCATGCTCTGGCACAGGTTCACCTGAATCGAGAATCTCCTGTAGAAGCCTTACAGGCATTCAATAGAATTTTGGAATTTAACCCAGATGACCCGATCGCTTTGCGAAACAGTTATCAACCCCTTTTAGCAGTGGGTGACTTTCCAGAAGCATCCCGCCGTTTGGAGCGATTACATCAGTTAGCCCCCAAAGATTTCCCCACTCTTAAACAGTTAGCGGATCATCGCTGTCGTTTGGGATTAGTCTCAGGTCAAGAGGGCAAGCAGACAAAACAGTTAATTCGAGCTGCTCTACAACTAGCTCCCGATGCCCCTGATGCTCATAATTCCCTGGGAATTTATCACATTTGCCGAGGGGAGTGGACAAAAGGGATAGCGCTATTGCAACAGTTTATTGAGGAACATCCCAACCTGACTGCCGGACACAAGTGCCTCAAAGCCTGATTATGCCTGGGTGATGGGATGCAGGTTTTGAGCGGACGGTTCGAGACAACTGGTAGAAAAGAGCGATTGACCTTTGCTCAGGCTACGGGAAG
>NZ_JAAHHM010000022.1:0-5738 GCF_010692445.1 Moorena sp. SIO3E8
ATCATAAGTCAGATTACTCGTATATACTTTACTCATTGCTCTCACGGCCTTGTGTGTATTTTTCCTTAATCACACTTTACCCCGTGTGAGCTTTTTTACTCTCTCTCATACTTTTCAAACAGCCTCTCATGAAATCTTGAGTGACAGCCCTACCCCTACTCATTAGGTCGTAACAAGCCAAGCGGGTAAAGCGGGGTCGAATAGTGAAGCACTACTAGCCTAAAAGTGGTGTTAGTAACAGGCAGAAGAACTCATGGGTACCACAGGAAGATACTAGATAATCATCGTAACCAACGAGTAGCAAAATAAGGCTGATATGCTACAGACAAAAGTCGATGGAAACACAAGGAATCATAGGGTTCCCTTCTCCTATGATAGATTTCTCCAGTTTCCCGGTGAAGAGTATCGCCCTAAAAGTTCTAAAGAATGGTTATCAGGAACGAAGTAACTCCATAGGTTCTCTCAGAATGGTCGGTTTCTGAGTAGGTAGTTAGCCGTATGGCCTATGTGAGAAAGATTGAGCTCATTTGCAAAAGCCTGGTGTAATGGCCAGGATACGCAGACAGACTCACGTTATAGGAAAAGATAAAGCTAGAAGTAGCAATTGATATGTCTAAAACTCGGGGGTTCGCCCCACAGTCGGAATGGAATCGGATTGACTGGCGAAAGCTAGAACGAACCGTATTCAAGTTGCAAAACCGGATTTATCGAGCCTCTGTTCGTGGCGATGTTCGCGTGGTAAGAAAGCTGCAAAGAACTCTGATGAAGTCCTGGTCAGCCAAGATGCTGGCAGTCAGGAAGGTGACCCAACAAAATAAAGGCAAAAAGACTGCCGGAATAGACGGGAAAAAAGCTCTTTATAGCAAACACCGTTTAGACCTAGTAGCCAGCCTTAAAATATATAGGAAACCTCAACCTACACGCCGAGTCTGGATTCCCAAACCTGGTCGTGATGAAAAACGACCACTAGGCATACCCACTATATATGACCGAGCACTTCAGGCTCTAGCAAAACAAGCACTAGAACCGGAATGGGAAGCCAAATTCGAGCCAAACTCTTACGGGTTTAGACCAGGACGGTCATGTCATGATGCTATCGGAGCAATATTTAGTGGCATCAAAGGAATGCCCAAATGGGTATTAGACGCTGATATCTCTAAATGTTTCGATAAAATCAACCATAACGCCTTAATACAAAAACTGAATACCTACCCATCCATGAGAAGGCTAATCAAAAACTGGTTAAAAGCCGGAGTAATGGATGGAGAAACATTCTCCCCTACCGAGGAAGGGACTCCTCAAGGTGGTATAATATCTCCACTCAAGCGCGAACATAGCCCTCCACGGAATGGAAGAAAGGATTAAACGCTATGCAGAAAGTCTACCCGGTAGAAAAGTAGCAAATAGACAAGCGTTAAATATAGTCCGATATGCAGATGACTTCGTTATCATGCATAAAAACCCATCCGTAATAGAAGAATGTCAGAAAATAATAGGCAAATGGCTAAGTGACATAGGACTGGAATTAAAGCCAAGCAAAACCAAAATAGTACACACTATGGAAGGTTTCGATTTCTTGGGATTTAACATCCGACAATACAAAGTCGGAAAAACCCATTCAAAACAAGGCTTTAAAACCATCATCAAACCATCTCAAAAGAGTATCAAAGAGCATTATGAGCGGCTGGCGTCAATAATACACAAACACAAAGCCGCTCCACAGGAGGCACTGATAAGACACCTCCGCCCTATTATAAGAGGATGGTGCAACTACTATAGTGCAGTCTGTAGTAAAAGAACCTACTCAAAGATAGACAACATGCTCTGGAATAAACTACAACGATGGGGATACAGGAGACATTCAAAGAAGTCTAAAGCTTGGGTAAACAAGAAATACTGGGGAACCAAGGTAGAAACACCAAAGAAGCCTTGGGATGCGCCAAAGGTGGATAACTGGGTATTCATGGTTTACGAGGATAATTTCCTCCAAAAACATACAAAAACCAAAATAATCCGGCACAAAAAAGTGCAGGACAATAGAAGTCCATTCGATGGAGACCTAGTATATTGGAGTGCCCGGATGCAGAAACATCCTGAGATGACCAGTCAAAAGGGAAGACTTTTGAAAAGGCAAGAAGGGAAATGTACTCACTGCGGACTTACCTTTAGAAGTGAAGACCAAATTGAAAAGCACCATATAATACCACGTTCTAATGGTGGATCAAACCTAGACAAAAATCTAGAACTATTACACCTACATTGCCACGATGCCAAGCACGGGAAGAAAATCGACACCTCAGAGTTAGATGAAAACCCGTTCTAGAGGTACCAATGACAATGGTTCCTATAATGAGGAGCCGGATGAAGGGAAACCTTCACGTCCGGTTTTGGAGACGAGTCGTAGAGGCGACTCTACGGCTTAGTTTAATCAAAATGCCTGTTTCATTTTCGGGCGGGCAGGATGCCCACTCTACTGCTATTGATTCGCGCAGCGGGCAGGATGCCCACTCTACGGCGTTGCTGAATTAAGGCATGAATGCGCGATCATCTGGTTTTATTAAAGCCCAGAATTGGGGGGCTAGGGGGGCGAAACCATACCCAGAATCAGCAACGCCACTGTGGTCAGTCCGCACGAGCCGGTCATCACAATGCCAAAACGACCCATCGCTAAAACCACTGCTTGAGGTTTGCTCAGATGGGGCATTTTTTTAGTCACTGTCCAAGAGCCATTTTTGGTACTCTTGATTCTTCTTCATGGCTGTGTTCTCCTAGTGGCGATATATACACGTGGGAATCCCTCAATCGCTTCTGAGCAATTTTACGCTCCGTCTCATGATCACTTACTGGGAAATGGGCTAAGGCTACTTCGTCTACTTTTCCTTCGTGAGTCAAAGGTAAACTTGATACAGGAATATAAGCTCCTGGCATCATGTATGAAGGTAACTGCTGTTGAATTTGAGAATCTAATTGTTCGGGTGTCCAAACTCCAGCCACCACAATATAAGCTATTAGGAATGTTTGATTTGCTAATACATAAGCTTGTTCTACTCCGGCAACTGATAACAAGGCAGTTTCTATTTCCGCTAGTTCTATTCGCTTTCCTTGAATCCATGTCTGCCGTTGTTTAGCCTTGATTATTTCTACATAACCCTGGTTATGATAACGTCCTATGTCTCCTGTTTGGAATAGTTTACCTAATTCGGGGTGTTCAATAAATTGCTGCGCTCTCTTTTGCTCTTGATGCAGATAACCTCTGGCTAAACTGGAACCTCCAATATAGATTTCTCCTGGTACTCCTGTGGGAACAGGATCTTGGTGTTTGTCTAGTACATAAACTGATAACCTATTGGGGTTGCCTACGGGTACATTTTCTCTAGGAGGTTCTTCTAGCCATTGCCAGTGGGTAACTTCTCCTCCTGCTTCTGGGATACTGTAGAAGTTGTGTAATGACACTGGGTAGCTTTGGATAAATTTGTCGGCTATTTCTGTAGATAAAGCTTCTCCACTGGTAAGGAGCGATCGCCAACTCTTTAAAGATACAGCCTCATTATTTGTATTTAACCAGGTGGGCAGTTCTGAAGGATATAGGTGAACTATGGTAACTTTGTGCTGGGCGATTAATTTTTGTAATTCTGTTGGCTCATTATTCGCAGCTATAACTACACTACCACCAGTGATTAGAGGTAAACCTATTTCTAAAAGAGCTACATCTTGAGTGAGAGAGGTTTTATGCAGTAAAATATCTCGTTCAGTTATCTTCAAAGTTTCTTGTAGCCATTGTAAACGTTGAGCTACAGATTGATGTTCTACTAAAGTTTGATTGAGGATATAAGCAAGATTGGTGGCTGTTGTTGGTGTATTTGGGTTATCTGTATTCTGTTTAGCTATTAATTCCCACTCAGTGTCTATACACAGAATTTGAGCATTGGAGTCAGGAATTTCTGATTTGAGGTGGTTTAGGGTTAATATTACCGAAATTGACTGCAAATTCTGGGATTTGTCTGTTGCATCTATTGCTACATAAGCTCCCCCTGCTTTGAGTATTGCTAATAAACCTACTACCATCTCTACCGAACGCTCTACACATATTCCCACTAGGGTTTCTGGTACTACCCCCAATTTTTGCAAGTAATGTGCTAGTTGATTAGCTTTGCAATTTAATTCTGAATAAGTCAGCTTTTGTTCTTCAAATACTACTGCTATTGCATTGGGAGTTTTCTCTACCTGTTCCTCAAATAACTGATGGATACATTTGTCAGTTGGGTAATCTGTTTTTGTATCATTCCATCCTACATTCCGCACGACAAAATGTAGTACATAAAGAGTAAAAACTTGAGTAAGTATTTAGACTTATAGTATGGGGTAGGAGGCGATCGCAAATCCACCCTAAATTTTTCTGGAGTGATATAGGCTCAAAAGCCTATCTGAAAAGCTTTTTAATTGGCTTTACGCCATTATCACTGAGAGTTTCACTCCATGAATCATGTGGAAGCGTACCGAGCAGATGTGAGTCTTTCACAATCTTGAGACAACCATTTTCTCTGGTAGATTCATCAATAGCAATAAAGACAGCACTTGCCTCTGGAAGGGAGCAAGCAAATTATTTCCAATAATATAGGACATATAGAAGTATACCGCCTAGCAATCGCTAACCATGCCTCAACCCTATAGCTATGATTTCCGAAAAAAGTGATAGAAGCTCTAGATACTGGAGTTTAGTCTAAACTCCAGTTCTAACTGTCTAGACTTGAAACTATGTTCTAATTCAGTTTTGTTCTCGTCTCCAAAAAACCCCCGTTTCATCTATAACTAAAATCTTTTCAGTAATATTATTCTGTTCCCGATAATCATGAATTGCCTTTGCACAAGCTGGAATCTGGTAGTCATCAATAATCACATAGCCTCCAACAGACAACTTTGGATATAAATTTGAGATAGAATCCATAGTAGATTCGTACAGGTCTCCATCAAGGCGAAGCACTGCTAATTGTTCAATGGGTGCTGTAGGGAGAGTATCGCGGAACCATCCCTTGAGAAAACGAACCTGTTCGTCAAGTAGACCATATCGTTCAAAGTTCGAGCGGACTTCTTCAATTGTAACTGCTAGTACCTGAATATTGGACAAATCTAAACCAGTATCGGCTGGATATTTTTTGATGTTAGGAGCTGGCAGTCCCTCAAATGAATCTGCCACCCAGACGTTACGATCTCTAATACCGTAGGCTTTTAGGATTGCTTGCATGAATATTGTTGCTCCACCTCGCCATACACCTGTTTCAATCAAATCTCCTGGAACTCGATCTGAAATCACTTGCTCTACACATTTTTGAATGTTATCCATTCGCTTTAGGCCAATCATAGATTGAGCTTGGCTAGGCCAATCCTGTCCATGCTCCCGCAGTTTGCGATTGAAATCTTGGGTAGTTAAGTTTGCTTCCGTCAAGTTCAAAGATGGGAAACTTGCAAGGGATTTATCTTCCACGATAAAGCCTAGAATAGACTTTTTCATCAAATCTAAGTAGAGTGTTCTGAGAACGGCTTCAGACATAGTAATTTATCTCCTTGATTTTTCCTTAATTCATTTATTTTAGTATATGTAACACCCACATTTCGCACGTCAAGTTGTAGCATTAAAAGTAGTATAAAAACGGCAGCTTGGTAGGTATTTATACTATGTAGCTCCGATTCATTGACGTTTCTGAGGAGTCAAATTCTCAGGAAAATATTAAGCATAAATA